>CBIHRE010000434.1:0-4768 GCA_966212385.1 uncultured Akkermansia sp.
GGGCCGCTGGGGAGGTCGAGGTCGATGTCGGGCCAGGAGTGGCTGCCGTCTTTGCCGATGCGGCCTTCGCTGAGGAAGCGTTCGAAGAGGAGGTTGTATTTGATCGGGTCGACGGCGGTGATGCCGAGGGAGTAGCAGACGACGCTGTTGGCGGCGGAGCCGCGACCCTGGATGAGGATGCCGTCTTCGCGGCAGCGGCGGCAGACATCCCAGACGATGAGGAAGTAGCCGGGGAAGCCGAGCTTGGTGATGAGAGCGAGTTCGGTTTCGAGCTGGGCGACGATGCGCGGAGTGAGGGTGGCGAAACGTTCGCGGGCGCCAGCGTAGGCGCGGTCGCGGAGGACGCCGGCCATCGTCTCGCCGGGGCCGACGGGGAAGTCGGGGAATTCGTAGCCGAGTTTTTCGAGAGTGAAGTCGAGGCGGTCGGCGAGGCGCACGGTGTTGCGCACGGCGTCGGGGTGGTCGGAGAAAAGCTCGGCCATCGCGCGGGCGTGGCGGAGATGGCGCTCGGAGTTGAGCGAGAGGAGGCGGCCGGCGACGTCGAGGGTGGTGTGGTGGCGGAGGCAGGTGAAGACGTCGGCGAGGGGGCGCTCGTCGCGCGTGGCGTAGAGCACGCCGCCGGTGGCGAGGAGCGGGAGGCGGTGGGCGGCGGCGAGGTCGGCGAGCATGCGCAGGGCGGGCTCCTCGCCGCGGATGCGGCGGCGCTGGAGCTCGACGTGGAGGCGACCGGGGCCGAAGGCGCGGGTGAGTTTGGAGAGGGCGTCGGTGGCGCCGGCCTGGCCGCGGGTTTGCCAAGCGCGGAGGAGCGGGCCGTCTTCGTCGCCGGTGAGGGCCACGAGTCCCTCGGCGTGCGCGGTGAGCTCGGCCCAGGTGGCGAAGCAAGGGCGTTTGCGGGCGCGAGGGTCGAGGCCGGGCGGGAGATTTTCGGGGGCGAGGCCGGCGGGGCGTGGATCGAGTTTTGAGGTGGAGATGAGGCGGCAGAGGTTTTGGTAGCCGGTGCGGTTTTCGACGAGGAGCGGGACGACGCTGCTGTCCTCCATGGTGAGCTCGGCGCCGACGAGCGGGCGGAGGCCGCGTTCGCGAGCCTTGGAGTAGAAGCGCGGGGCGGAGTAGACGCCGTCGCGGTCGAGGAGGGCGAGGGCGGGCAATTCGAGGTGCGCGGCGACGGCGGCGAATTGCTCAGGGAGCGAGGAGCCGCGGAGGAAGCTGAAGGCGCTCGCGGCGTGGAGCTCGACGTAGGCGGGCATGACGGAACGGCAGAGCGACAGAGGACAGAGCGACGGAAGAGGGGCGTTCAGTCGTATTCGCCTTCGAGGAGCCAGCCGGCGGCGGTGCGGATGAGGCGGTAGAGGGTGGTGTCGAGTTGCACGTCCCACTCTTCGCGGCGCCAAGCTTGGTCGGCTTGCCACCAGTTGCCCGAGGAGTGCCAGGGGCCGTCGAGGGCGAGGATTTCGCCTTCGATGTCGGGCGTGCGCATGGCGAGAGGCTTGGGCGAATCGGGGGCGAGTTCGACGATGGCGGGCCGGGGCGGGCGGTAGCGGCGGAGGACGAGGCCTTGCGGAGGGTGGACGAAACCGCGGCGGTCGAGGACGGGAATCTCGGCGGCGGGCGGCTCGAGCGTGAAGGCGTCGGGGCGGTGGGTGTTTTGCAGGACGGGCGTGCCGACGCGGTCGGCGCCGACGATGGCGGAGACGCGCGCGAGGGTCTCGGCGAAGCGGTGCGGATCGCGGAGGGCGCGGTTGAAGAAGCCCGGCTGTCGGGCGGAGACGCGGGCGGGCGTGAGGTCGAGCCGGACGCCGGTGATGGCGGCGGCGGTGCGGGTGCTTTCGAGCCAGGTTTGGAGGACGCCGAAGAGAACCTCGGGGCGGGTGGAAGGCTCGGGGAGGCGGAGCTCGCGGACGAGCCGGGTGTCGTCGGCGAGGGCGAGCGTGACGCGGAGCGCGGCGGCGGCGAGAGCGGCGTTTTGCAGGTCGAGGGCGAGGCGGTCGACGAAGCGGCGGAAGAGGAAGAGCAGGGGTTCGAGGGTTTCCATCTCGTGCTCGCAATCCATGGCGGCGGAGAAGCTCGGCTCGGGTGTGAGGAGACGGAGCGGGCGGGTGGTCTGGCCGGCGGCGCGTTCCCAGAGGGCGAGGCCGGCGGGGCCGAGGCGTTGTGTGACGGACGCTTTAGAGAGGTCGGTCAGGTCGCCGAGGGTGCGCAGGCTCCAGCCGGCGAGGATGGGGACGAGGTCGGGAGGAGGTTCGGCGGCTTCGAGGGGAAGCGCGGCGAGGAAGGCGCGCTCGTTGTCGGGGATGAAGAGCGGATCGGCGCGGCGCGCGGCGTAGCGGGCGAGGAGCGGGGTGGAGGCGGCGCCGGCGGTGGCGGGGAGGCCGAGGGTGGAGAGTTGCGCGAGGGCGCGGCGGAGGGCGGGTTCGCGTTCGGCGGGGGCGACGCCGACGATGTTCAGGGTGCAGAGACCGGGCGCGGTGAGCTCGACCTGGGGCGAGACGGAAAAGGCGGCGGCGAGGAGGCCGGCGGTGGCTTCGGATTCGGCGTCGGGGCGGGGCGTGAGGAGGCGGAGCTTGGAGTAGCGGGCGAGGGCTTGCGCGGTGGTCTGGCCGATCTCGACGCCGAGGGCGCGGGCGCGGTCGGTGCAGGCGAGGATGCGCGCGGGGCGGGAGAAGGGGGCGATGAGGGCCGCGGGAAAAGAGGCGGTGAAGGCGTCCTCGGCGCGCAGGAGCGCGGCGAGGGGAAAATCGGGGACGTGGAGGACGGCGAACATGGTTCGGACGCGGGCGAAATGGGAGACGGACGGAGGGTTGGCCGCAAAAAGGCGCAGAAATCCACGAGCGCATGGAGCGTTGCAGGCGCCTATAGGCGCGCGGGAGAGCTGCGTCGGCAGGGGGAGCTTTTGCGACTCTTTGCGGCTAAATGGATCGGATGTTCAGGCGGAGGCGGCGAGGCGGTGGCGTTGGCGGGAGACTTCGAGGTCGACGACGAGGTGGGGGCGGTCGAGGTCGCGGCTGGCGAAAGGGTGGGGCGGGCCGAGATGGAGGCGGAGCTGCGCGCTGGGGACGAGGGCGGCGGGCGTGACGACGAGGAATGCGAGGTCGGTCTGCTCGACGGCGCGCTGGAGCCGATACCAAGCGGTGGCGGGGATACGGCGTAGCTGGTTTATAGTGACGCCGGAGAGGTCGAGGACGACGAGGTCGAGGTTTTCCTCGCGGGCGAGGAGGTCGGCGACGGGGAGGGCGTCGGCTGGGGCGCGGCAGCGGACCCAGACAAGGTGTTCGAGGTCGGCGGCGGGAAGCGAGCCCGGGTCGAACTGGTCGGCGGCGTCGATGAGAGCTGCGCGGGCGGGCAAGGAGCGGGTGGCGGAGAAGAGTTGCGCGAGAAAGAGGTGCGCGCCGGCGCCGGAGGCGGGGCGAATCAGCTCGGTGAGGGCGTGACGGGGCAGGCCGCCGGCGGAGTCGTCGACCGCGGGAATGCCGGTGGGCAACACGCCGCCGGCGGGACGCTCGGCCTGAGGGAAACGCGCGGCCAGCATCTGGCGGAGGTCGGCGAGCTTGGCGGCGGGGGAGGGCACGGCTGTGGGCGCGGGTGCATGAAGCGGGCGGCGGGGCACGGAAGCGCGTGGACCGATTGGACGGATCGGGCTGATCGGACGGATCGGACGGATCAGGTCTGGCGGGTGCGAGAAAGCCACGGGCGGAGGGACCCGCCCGTCCACCTGGGATGGGCTAGGCGGCGCGGCGGATGAGGCCGACGAGGACGCCTTGGCAGTGAAGGCCGCGTTCGGGGACGATGTCGGAGTAGCGCGGGTTTTCCGGGTGGAGGACTGCGATGCCGGCGCGGAAGACGAGGCGCTTGAGGGTGGTGTCGGTTTCGTCGACGAGGGCGGCCACAATGTCGCCGGGGCGGGGCTCGCGGGATTCGAGGATGGCGAGGTCGCCGTCGCAGATGTGGGCGTCGATCATCGAGTCGCCGCTGACGCGGAGGGCCCAGAGCTTGGATGCGCGGTTGTGGGGAAGCCCGAAGAAGGCGGGGTCGATTTGCACGGTTTCGTCGGCGCTTTGCTCGGTGGAGACGGGGTTGCCGGCGGGGATGCTGCCGTGGACGGGGATGGTGAAGAGCTGGGTTTGGACGAGTTTCGCCTTCAGGCCCCAGGTGCGGCCGTTGATCTGCTCGATGGCGCCTTTTTTGGAGAGGGCGCGGAGGTGGTTCATCGCGGCGTTTTGGCTGGCGTAGCCGAACTGGCGCTGGATGTCGCGGGTGCTGGGCGGCATGCCGCGCTCGGTCTGCACGGCGCGGATGAAATCGAGAATGGATTCCTGTTTTTCGCTGAGCATGCGTCGGGGTATGTGTTCGGGTGAACACATGCGCAAGCCCGGGAATCACCTGGGCGGGCAAGCGGCGGAGCGGGCGCGAATTGCGTTTGCCGAGAGGCGGCGGCACGCCCGGCGAGCCACGGGCGGAAGGACCTTGAGCGTGACGCGGCTCGCGAGCGACGGGCGGAGGGACCCGCCCGTCCACCGGAGGCGCGGAGGCGGATCAGCGTTTGGCGTAGGCGGTGCGGAGGGCGGCGACGACTTCGGGGGGGACGAAGTGGGCGATGTCGCCGCCGAGCTTGGCGACCTGTTTCACGAGGTTGGAGCTGGTGTAGCTGTAGGTCTCGCGGGGCATCACGAAGATGGTCTCAATGGCGGGCTCGAGGTGGCGGTTCATGAGCGCCATGTTGAACTCGAACTCGAAGTCGGAGAGCGCGCGGATGCCGCGGATGACGGCGATG
>CBIHRE010000435.1:0-4766 GCA_966212385.1 uncultured Akkermansia sp.
ATCGCGCCGGCACGCTGATGCGCGATGTTCCACTCGCGCAGCTCCGTCAGCGTCGCGAGCAGTTTCTCATTGTCCGCCGGATGCAGCCCGATGCTCGGTTCGTCGAGCACGTAGATCACGCCCATCAGCCCCATGCCGAGCTGCGTCGCCAAGCGCACGCGCTGCGCCTCGCCGCCCGAAAGCGTGTCGTAGTCGCGATCCAAGGTCAGATAACCCAGCCCGGTCTCGAGCAGGAAGCGCAGCCGCTGCTCGATCCCGTTTGCGATCTCGCGCACCGCCTCGCTCGCCACCACCTCCAGCAAGCCCTTCGCCCACGCGTGCGCCGCGGCCACGTCGCGACCGAAAAACTCCGTGATCGTCAACCCGCCCGCCTTCACCGCCGCGCTGCGCTCGTTCAAGCGCCCGCCGCGGCACATCGGGCACGGCCCGCTCACCATGAAGGTCGTCAGCCGCGCGCGAAACCCGTCGCTGTCCGTCCCGCGGAAACTCTCCTCGAGATCCGCGATCACGCCGGGAAACGGCATCGCCCGCGCCTCGCGCATGCGCTTCAGCTTAAAAGCAAACTGCCGCTCGCCCGCGCCGAAGAGGATCGCCTTGCGCGTCTCCTCCGGCAGCTCGCTCCACGGCTTTTCCGGATCGTAGGGCAACTGCTCCGCCAACTGTTTCAGCAGGGCGTTGTGCTTGATGATGAGATTTTTTCCGCCGATCCGCCACGGCTTGATCGCGCCCTCGCGCACCGACTTCGTCGGATCCGCCACGATCAACTCCGGCACGAAACGCAATTTCCGCCCCAGCCCGTCGCAGTCCGGACAAGCCCCCTCGCGATTGTTGAACGAAAAATGCCGCGGCGTGAGCTTCTCGAAAACATCGCCGCACACCTCGCACGCCAGCGACTGCGAGAGATGCACCTCGCGCCAGGCGTCCGGCGCCGCGCCCGACTTCTGCGCCAGCACGATCACGCGGTCCTTGCCCTCGCGAAACGCCAGCTCGAGCGAATCCGCCAGCCGCGAGCGTTGCTCCGCCACCGCCACGAGGCGGTCCACGACCACGTCGACCGCGATCTCGCGCGAGCCCTGCCCGTTCGGGATCAGATGCGGGTCGTCGAGATTTTTCACCTCGCCGTCGAGCCGCACCCGCTGAAAACCTCGCTGACGCAGCCGTGGCAGTTCGTCGCGCAGCACGCTCACCTTCGCCGACATCACGGGCGCGAGCAGCATGATCCGCTCGCCCGCGCAGCCCGTCAGCACGTGCTGGACGTTGTCGTCGAGCGAACGCTGCACCACACGCCCGCCGTCCTTCGGGCAACGCTGCTCGCCGTGAACCGCCCAGAGCAACCGCGCGTAGTCCGCGATCTCCGTCACCGTCGCGATCGTCGAGCGTGGCGAGCCGTTGCCCGTGCGTTGCTCGATCGCCAGCACCGGAGAAAGCCCGTGGATGAAATCGACGTCCGGGCGCTTCAACTGCTCCAGCACCTGACGCGCCTGCGTGGAGAGCGACTCCATGTATTTCCGGTAGCCCTCCGCGTAGAGCGTGTCGAAAGCCAGCGAAGATTTGCCCGATCCCGAGGGCCCCGTGATGACGGTCAACTTCCCGCGCGGCAGCCGCACCTCGAGATTTTTGAGGTTATGCTCTCGGGCTCCCTTGATGTGGATGTGCGTGGCCGGCGCGGACTGCATGGTGCGTGACCGACAGCCTACGCATTCCCGGCCCTGCGCAACTCCCGGCTGCCGCACCGCGCGGCAAAAACTTTCCTCGCCCCGCGCCTCCCGCACGGGTTTTGCTTTAGCCACTCACATGGCCGACGCACCCGCTCCCGAAAACGTTCCGCCACCCGCCGAAGGCGCCTCCGCGCCTCCTCTTCTCTCGCCGACCCAGCGCCGCATCGCCGGCTTCGCGCTCACATTTCTCGCCCTCGCCGTCAGCGGATGGCTTATCATCAAGTTGATCGGCGGAACGCTCGATCTTGTCGCGTTTTTCTCCGGCGTGCTTTGGCCGCTTATCACCGCCGGCGTGATGGCCCTCGTCCTCATGCCGCTGGTGGTGCTGCTGGAGAAAAAAATGCGTTTCAGCCGCGTGGCGGCGGTAATCGCGATTTTCGGCGGCTTTCTCGTCGCGCTCACCGGCCTCGCCGTCCTGGTCGTCCCCCCCGCGATTTCCCAATTGCTCGATTTCATCAGTTTCCTCCCGGCGCTTTGGGAACGCGCCGTGTCCTACGGAGAGCAAAATTATCCGCAGTGGGTCGAAGCCGCCCAACGTTACTGGGCCAATCCCACGATCAAGACGGCCGTCACCAAGTTGATGACCGAGGCGCAGGAATACCTCACCCACGTCGTCCCGTCTCTCAAGGCCGCCGGCTCGGGCATCCTCAACCTCTTCGGCATCCTCACCAGCCTGGCCGTCATTCCGATCTACCTCTTCTTCTTTCTTCTTTCGAGCGGCGACCCGACGAAAAACCTCGGCGACCATCTCAACTTCCTGAAACCCAACCTCCGCGCCGACATCGTCTTTCTCGTCCGCGAATTCGTCTCGATCATCGTCTCCTTCTTTCGCGGCCAGCTCATCATCGGCCTCATCATGGGCGTCATGCTCGCCCTCGGCTTCACGGTTATCGGCCTGAAGTTCGGCCTCTTCATCGGCCTCATGCTCGGCATCCTCAACATCGTGCCCTACCTCGGCACGATCATCGGCCTCGGCGTCGCCCTTCCGCTCGCCTTTCTCCAACCAGAAGGCGGAATCGAGCTCGTCGGTCTCGTCCTGGCCGTCTTTATCCTCGTGCAAAATATCGAGGGCTGGTATCTCACCCCCAAGATCATGGGCGACCGCACGGGACTTCATCCGGTCGCGATCATCTTCTCGATTTTCTTCTGGGGCACGGCGCTCGGTGGCATCCTCGGCATGATTCTCGCCATTCCCCTTACCGCGTTCTTCGTTACCGCCTGGCGCCTCGTGAAACGCAAATACCTCGCCACGCTCACCAATCCCACCGGCCTCTGAGCATAGCCTCCGCCAATGTTCCGCTGGGCTTTCCTCGATCGTTTTCAAGACTTCGGCCTGCTCGTGCTTCGCGCTGGCGTGGGTCTGTCGTTTCTCTTGCTCCACGGCCTGCACCGCCTCGCCGATCCGGACTCGTGGTCGAGCGTCGGTCGCTCCGTGAGCTACCTCGGCATCGGCTTCGGCTACCCGGTCTGGGGCTTCCTCGCCATCCTTGCGATGACTCTCGGCGCGGTCTGCCTCATCCTCGGCTTCGCCCACCGTCCCGCCGCGCTCGCTCTCACCACCACCATGGGCGTCGCATCCATCTGGAAATACTACCCTTTTGGCGGCTGGGGCGCCGCCGGCTACCCCGCCACCATGATGGTCGTCTGCCTCGGCCTCCTCTTCACCGGCCCGGGAAAATTCTCCCTCCAAGGCAAATAAGCCCCGCCTTCTTCTACATGCTCCGCTCACTCGCGGATTACGTCTCTTTTGCGCCTTCTGCGCCTTTTGTGGCCAACCGGTTTGATTAGCCCCCGCCCCCGCTAAATTGGCCCCGTGCCCTGGGACGTCCAATACCGCAACGGCCTCTACCTTCCTCAGCTCGGCTGGTGGCTCGACGCCCACCACCCGGTCGATCGCTGCTTCGTTTCGCACGCCCACTTCGACCATCTCGCCCCGCACCGCGAGGTTCTCCTCTCCCCCGGCACCGCCGCCCTCATGCGCGCCCGCATGCCCGACGTCCGCGGCGACCGTGTGGAGCTCGAGTTGCCCTTCCACCAACCCGCCCCGCTCTCCTCCGATCACCCCGAAGTAACCGTCACCCTCCATCCCGCCGGCCACATCCATGGCTCGGCCATGATCGCCCTCGATCACCCCGAGCACGGCCGGCTCCTCTACACCGGCGACTTCAAGCTCCGCCCCGGCCGCTCCGCCGAACCCTGCCAGCCGCCGCCCGCCGACCTCGTCATCATGGAGACGACGTATGGCCGCCCCCACTACACGCTCCCTCCCACCGAGCGCGTCCTCTCCGACATCATCGCATGGTGCCGCGCCGCCCTCGATGAAAACGAGACACCCCTCCTCTTCGGCTACAGTCTCGGGAAGAGCCAGGAAATCCTGCGCTCCTTGGCCGGAGCATCACTCCCGGTGATGCTCCATCCGCAGACGCACCGGCTCACGCAGGTCTACGAAGCCCTCGGCATCACATTCCCTCCCTACGCCGCCTTCGACGCCGCCACCTGCCAAGGACACGTCGTCATCTGCCCGCCACAGGCGACCAACTCCACCTTCGTCCGAAAAATCCCCCGACGCCGCACCGCGGTTCTGACCGGCTGGGCTCTCGATCCCGGCGCACGCTTCCGCTATCAGTGCGACGCCGCTTTCCCTCTCTCGGATCACGCCGATTACCCCGATCTCCTCCGCTTCGTCGAACTCACGAAGCCCAAGCGCGTCCTCACCCTCCACGGCTTCTCCACCGAGTTCGCCCGCGACCTCCGCGACCGAGGCATCGAAGCCTGGGCCATCAACCAGGACAACCAACTCGACCTCACCTTCACCCCCGCTCCGCCTTCGGTATCCTCCGCCCCCGCTATGCCCTCCGTATCCTCCGCTCCCCAATCCTTGCGTCACCCAATAGGTGACACAAACCCCGCACCCCCGGTGGCCACACCCCCGGCATTGCGTTACCCCAAAGGTTAAGCCAACCGGGACACCGCCACCCCCGACGCCCCCGCGCCGACCCCCCCACCCCTCCCCGGCACCCCCCCCACCCGCCGAGCGCGCCCCGCGCC
>CBIHRE010000436.1:0-4742 GCA_966212385.1 uncultured Akkermansia sp.
GTGCAGATCGAGGCGGCGTAGGCGCCGAAGGCCATGAACCCGGCGTGGCCGACGGAAAACTCGCCCATGTAGCCGTTCACCAGGTTGAGGCTGGCGCAGAGAATCACGTTGATGCCGATGGTCGCGAGGACGAACTCGGTGTAGCTGTTCACCAAGGGGTGGAACGCGTGGACGAGCGCGAACGCGAAACCCAGAACGAGGAGGATGGGCAGCGCGGAACGCGAGCGGGCGGCGGCGGTGAAAAACGAACGAAGAGACGACATGGCGCGCGATCGCAGGCGTCAGACTTTCTGGTTCACCGGGCGGCCGAGCAGGCCGTGCGGTTTGAAGAGGAGAATCACCAGCAGCAACGAGTAGGCGATGAGGTCGCGGTAGGTCGAAGGCAGGCCGATGACGGCGGCGACCTCGACGATGCCGATAATGTAGCCGCCGAGCATGGCGCCGCGGACGTTGCCGATGCCGCCGATGACGGCCGCGATGAAGGCCTTCCAGCCGACCAGCACGCCCATGGGCGCGGCAATCACCGGGTAGGCAAGGCCGTAGAGCACGCCGGCCGCGCCGCCGAGCGCGGCGCCGACCCCAAAGGTGAGCGCGATCACCCGGTCGGCGGGCACGCCGAGGAGCGGCACCGTGCCTCGATCACAGGCGATCGCGCGCATCGCCATGCCGAAGGGCGTGCGACGCACGACGTAGTCGAGCGCGGCCATGAGCGCGATGGCGACGCCGGTGATGATGAGCTGGAGCGAGGACACCTTCACGTCGCCGAAGAGCGTGTAGGTGGTGTCGGCGAGCAGGCGCGGCATCGACCGCGAGTAAGGGCTGAGGCTGTTGACCGCGTTGGAGATCACCAGGCCGCAGCCGAGCGCGGTGATTATCGCGGAGACTTTCGGCGCGTGGCGAAGCGGACGGTAGGCGAGACGTTCGATCAGCATGCCGAGCGCGGCGTTGATCAACATCACGAGGATCAACACCGCGACGAAGGGCAGCGGAATCCAGAGGACGAGCAGCAGGCAGACGAAGGCGCCCAGCATGAACACGTCGCCATGGGCGAAGTTGATCATGGTGAGCACGCTGTAGACGAGGCTGTAGCCGAGCGCGATCAGCGCGTAGATCGAGCCAAGTTGCAGGGCGTTGATCGCCTGCTGGACGAAATAATCCATGCGCTAGAGCCGGGAGCGGGCCGGTGCGGGGTGGAACGCGTTGACCTCAACGCGTTGCGGCGAAGCCGCCCCAGGCAAGCGCATTGAGGTCAATGCGCTCCACCTGCGAAGCGGTTCTTTTCCGACGTGAATGAGCATCGACCGTATCGTCCCAAGATCAGGGCGCGGCGTTGGCGACCCAGGTGAACTTGCCGTCCTTGATCTGGAGGATGACGGCGCTCTTCACCGAATCGCCGGCCCCTTCGGCCGTGAAACGAAGGGCGCCGGTGACACCGTCGCGGGCGGGAATGGCGAGCAAGGCGTCGCGCACGGCCTTGCGGTCGTCGGTCTTGCCGGAGGCCTTTACCGCGTCGAGGAGGATGCCGAGCGAGTCGTAGGTGAGCGCGGCGACGTCGTCGGGGGCCTGACCGTATTTGGCGGTGTAGTCGGCGACGAATTTCTGGGCGGCGGGCGTGGCGGCCTGCGCCGAGTAGTGGTTGCAGAAATACGCGCCCTCGACGTCGGCGCCGCCGAGCTTCACTAGCTCGGGCGTGCTCCAGGCGTCGCTGCCGACGAAGGGGGCGGTGATGCCGAGGCGGCGGGCCTGCTGGGCGATGAGGGGGACGTCGTTGTAGTAGGCGGGGATGAAGAAGACCTCGGGATTGGCGGCGCGGATCTTGGTGAGCTGGGCGGCGAAGTCCTTGTCACCGGTGGTGTAGGTCTCGAAGGCGACGATCTGGCCTCCGGCTTTTTCGAAGGCCTCCTTGAAGAGGGTGGCCTGGCCCTTGGGAGCCTCGGAGGCGACGTCGTAGAGGACGGCGGCGCGCTTGGCCTTCAGCGTGTCGGCGGTGAACTTGGCGAGGACGCGGCCTTGGAAGAGGTCGGTGAAGCAGCCGCGGAAAACGAAGGCCTTATATTTGCCGGTGGCGGCGTCGAGGGTGGTCTTTGGGTTGGTGGACCACGGGGAAATCATCGTGACGCCGACGGACTCGGCGATGGCGGAGGCGGGAATGGCGCAGGCGCTGGCGTTGGGGCCGACCATGGCGAGGATCTCGTTTTGCGAGATGAGGCGCTGGGCGGTGGAGGCGGCCTGGTCGGGTTTTCCGCCGTTGTCGCCGACGACGAGGTCGACCGGGTGCTTTTTGCCCGCGATCTCGAGGCCGCCGGCGGCGTTGAGGTCGGCGACAAGCATCTGGGCGGCGTTGCGGCTGGAGGTGCCTACGGCGGAGAGTTCGCCGGTGATCTCGGCGTTGAGGCCGATCTTGATCGCGGCGGGGGCGGAGTCGGAAGCGGCGGGCTGCTTGGCGCAACCGGCGAGGACGAGGAGCGAGGCGCCGAGCGCGGCGAGGCGGGAGAAGGGCTTCATGCGTTTATAGCGAGTCGAGTGCATGAGGATGCCCCGGAGCGTAGCAAGCGCGGCGGCGGAAAATCGCGCGGCGATCCGCGCCGAACGGGCGAGTCCTACGTTTTGGGCTGCGCGGCGGGAGCACGAAGCAGTTGGTTGAGAAGGATCGCGACGACGGCGCTCAGCGTGAGCGAGGATTGGAAGACAGGGCGCAACCAGTTCGGCGCCGAGGCGTAGAGCTGCGGCATGATGTCGAGGCTCAGGCCGAAGAAAAGGGCCACGCCGACGACGAAAATGGTGCGCGGCTGGGGCTTGCTGGAGAGCAGGATCTGCAAGCCCGAGAGCATCATGAAGCAGGTCACGAAGGCGACGATGGCGCCCATGACCGGCTGCGGCATGAGCGAGAGGAGCATCGTGACCTTGGGCGAAAAGCCGTAGAGCACGAAGAGCGCGCCGGCGAGGAAGCCGATGGCGCGGCTTGTGGCGCCCGAGGCCTGGCTGAGGCCGACATTGCTTGAGGAGGTGTCGGTCGCCATGCCGCCGAGGAGCCCGGAGAGGATGACGCTGAGGGAGTCGGCGAAGATGCCTTTCGACACACGCGCCATGTCGGGTTCGCGCCAATCCTCATCGTTGGCTTTCTGGGCGGAGATGAGGTTGCCCATCGATTTCAGCGAGCCGCAGACCGACACGATGGCGAAAGGCAGCAGCAGAGACCACTCGAAGCGGAGGTCGAGCAGGCCGGAGCGGAAAGGCAAGGCGAGCCAGGGCGCGTCGCGTAGCTGTGTCCATTGCGCGGTGCCGAAGAGGCCGGTGGCGGCGGAGAGCGCGTAGCCGGCGACGAGGCCGATGAGCACGCTGTAGAGCTTGAGGCTCGGGCCGCCGCGGATGTTGACCAGCACCATCGTGAAAAAGGTGGCCGCCGCCACGCCGAGCACGACGGGGCGGATCGGATCTCCGGCGTAGTCGATGCCGAGGAATTTCGAGGAACCGACCGGGACGAGGCTTACGCCCACCATAAATACGACGAGGCCGGTGACCTCGGTGGGAAAAAGGAATTTCACGTGCCGCAACACCGGCGCGAGCGCCGTCTCGAGGAGGCCGGCGATGATGGTCATGCCGCGCATGAGGGGCATGCCGCCCAGCCAAGCCGCCTCGGCGGACGCGGCGAAGAAATTGGGACCGCAGAGATTCGGACAAAGGTAACCGGAGCCGAAGCGGCGGCTGGCCTGGATGATCGTGCCGACACCGGCGGCGATCATGGTGAGGCCGACCACATCGCGCACCTCGATCGGGCTTCCGCCGAGTTCGGATATGAGCACGACGGGCAGCAGGAGCGTGCTCGCCATCAGGAAATTGTGCTGAAGCGCGAGGAGGAAGAGCACGCCCGGAGGCGGGCGGTCGTCCAAACCGTAGAGAAGCGAGGCGGGCTTGCGGGGCATTTTGAAAGCGAGGCGCGTGGGTTGTCTTACATCCGCATCCAGATGGGCGAGGCCATGAAGAAGTCGGAGCCGACGATCACATCGCCGTCGGCCAGGCGGACTTTTCGGATGTAGGCGACCTTGCGGCTGGGCGTGCGGCTGCCGGGCTGCGGCCATTTGTATTGCACCCAAGCCTCGTCGGCGGCGCGAAGTTTTTCGATCATCTCCTCGACGACGAGGTGGCCGACGGAATCGCGGAAGCCGCGCAGGCTGCGTCCTTCGAGCGAGGGGAAGGCCGGGTCGACCAACGCACGGCCTTCCGTATCCAGGACGAAGATGTAGGTGTTGATGAAAACGAAGCGGGAGGAGAGGTCGTTGAAGGCTTTGAAGGCGGCGGCGCGGCCTTCGCTCGCGAGCAGGGTCGCGGCGGCGTCCACCTGGCGTCGGACAAATTCGCGTTCGACGCGGAGATTGTAGACGCCGCTGCCGACGAGGAGAACGCGACCGGCGGGCGTGACGGCGCGGCGAACGTAGGAGCTTTTCCACATCGGGAAGAATTGCGTGCCCTCCTCCCAGAGGTAGAAAAACCAATCGGCGGCCGCGGGCTCGGGGCGGGCGGCGAGCTCGATCATGCGTTTGATGACGGGCTTGCCGTAGAAATCGCGAAAGTCGCTGAGGTCTTGGCCGACGAGGTGCCGGGCCACCGGATGAAAAACGCAGACGCCGGTCGCGTCGTAGACGAAAAAGTAATGCTGGTCGTTGAGCCAGCGAGAGTCGGGGCGGGCGAACTCGGCGAAAGCTCCCTCCCCCTCCGCCTCGACCCGCGCGGCGGCGGCTTCG
>CBIHRE010000437.1:0-4736 GCA_966212385.1 uncultured Akkermansia sp.
TCCCTGCCGTCGTGGAAGCGCATTGTCTATTGCGCCGCGGAGAATCGCAGCCCGCACCTGGTCTTGGTTGCGAATTGGTTGGGCCCGGATTTGGGGCACGACTCGGACCCCGTGAAAGGGGGCAAGGTCGACCAGGTGCGGGAGATCATCGCCTATGGCAAAACGAAGAAGGTCGGTGTCTGGCTCTATTTAAACGATGTCGGCGGGCGAAAGTTCCCGCTGGAGGAAACGTTGAAACAATACGGCGAGTGGGGAGCGGCGGGTGTGAAATACGGCTTCATGAACGGCTCGCCCGAGGAGAAGAACCGGCGCACACGTCTGATCACCGAGCTCTGCGCGAAGAACAAACTGCTGTGCGACTACCACGACGGTCCGGTCCATCCTTACGGCCAGATGCGCACCTGGCCCAACGCGGTAACGCGCGAGTTCTGCCAGGCCCAGCTCGACGGCCACAAGGTTTTCCAACCCCGGACCTTCGTCACGAGCGTCTTCGTCAACATGCTCGCCGGGCCGCTCGACATGAACAACGGCCTGGCAGACCTCATTCAAAAAGGTCGCGTCGATCACGGCGTGCCCGTGCCCTCCACGCTCACCGCCGAGGCCGCTCGCACGCTGATCGTTTTCTCCGGTGCCACCATCATCCCTGACATCCCCGAATATTACCGGAAGCACCCGGAACTGCTCCGGTTCATCGCCGCCCAGCAGATGCCTTGGCGCGAGAGCAAGACGCTCTCCGGCGAGATCGGCGAATACATCGTGATGGCCCGTCAAGCGGCCGACGGCGCCTGGTTGATCGGCGCCGCCACCAACGAGTCGCCGCGCGAGGTCGAGGTGCCCTTGTCCTTTTTGCCCTCCGGCAAACACGAGGCGCTCGTCATCCAGGACGGGCCGACGTCCGACTACCGCACCCACGCCGAAGATTACCAGGCATCCACGCGCAAAGTCACCAAGGCCGACACGCTGCGCCTCAAGCTGGCCCCCGGCGGCGGCGCCTGCGTGCTGATAAACTCGAAACGCTGATCCCTCCTCGTCGCCCGTTTCCCCCATTTTTTGAAATGAATTCCCTCCTTCGTCTTCGTGTCTTTCGCGTGCTTGGTTGCCTCGCCCTTGTCCTGGCCGCCTGTTTGGCCCCGGCCAAAGCCGCCGACGACTCGGGTTTTCTCTTCGTCACGTTTCGCGGGCAGCAAGGCCCGATGGACGAACAGATTTACTTCGCCCTTAGCAAAGACGGCCGCAACTGGGCCGCTCTCAACGGTGGCAAGCCCGTCCTTGTGAGCGAGCTGGGTGAAAAGGGCGTGCGTGATCCCTATCTCCTGCGTTCGCACGACAACAAAAAATTCTACCTCATCGCGACCGATCTTTCCTGGGCCCGCGACCGCAACGTCGGCCGATCGATCCGGGCCGGAAGTCGTGCCATCATGATCTGGGAATCGACCGACCTGACCAGCTGGTCCGAACCGCGCCTCGTCAAAGTCGCTCCCGACGACGCCGGTTGCGCCTGGGCGCCCGAAGCCGTTTACGACGAGGAGACCGGCGACTATATGGTGTTTTGGGCCTCCACGACCAAACGCGACAACTTCGCGAAGCATCGCATCTGGGCCGCCCGCACCAAGGACTTCAAAACCTTCGGAGAGCCTTTCATCTACATCGAGAAACCCGTCACCATCATCGACACGACCATCATCCACGACGGTCGCGCCTACTACCGCTTCACCAAGGACGAGCAGTTCAAGGCCGTCACCCTCGAGACCAGCCCCAAATTGATGGGCCCCTGGGCTGACGTGCCCGAATTTTCGCTCCGCGAGCTTCGCGGCCACGAGGGCCCCGAATGCTACATCGTCGAGCCCGCCTCCGACGGCAAACCGGCCACCTGGTGTCTCATCCTCGACCACTATGCCAAGGGGCGCGGCTACCAGCCCTTCGTGACCCAGGATCTCTCCAAAGGCCAGTTCACCCCGGGCGAAGGCTTTAGCTTTCCCTTTCATTTTCGCCACGGCTCGGTCCTTCCGGTGACGGGGGCCGAATACCGACGCCTGCAAAGCGCTTATCCGAACCCCGCGCCCGCCCCGGCCCCCTAAGCGACGTTCTCATTCCGCATCCCCTTAATGAAAGTCCCATCTTTCTCGCTGGTCCTCGCTCTTCTTTGCACGGCTCCCTTGTGCGCGGCCGATCAAACCTCGTTTCAATGGAAGGATTGGCCCTTCTGGGGCGACCAGCGGGACGGCACCTATAGGAACCCCGTATTGCCAGGGGACTACAGCGACATCGATTGCATACGCGTCGGCTCGGACTACTACGCCATTTCGTCCACCTTCCAGTATTCGCCGGGCATGGTGATTCTTCATTCGAAGGATCTGGTCAACTGGACGATCGTCGGCCACGCGGTCAACGACGTCACCGAGATCGGCCCAGAGCTCAATTGGGACAGGATGAACCGCTACGCGCGCGGCGTCTGGGCGGGCGCCATCCGCCATCACGATGGAAAGTTTTGGGTCTACTTCGGCACCCCCGACGAAGGCTACTTCATGACCACGGCCACCGATCCGGCCGGGCCTTGGGCGCCTTTGCACCGCATGACCAAAGAGGGAGGCTGGGACGACTGTTGCCCCTTCTGGGATGACGATGGGCAGGGCTACTTCGTCGGCACGCATTTCAAGGATGGCTACAAGACTTGGCTCTACAAGCTCACCCCCGACGGTCGCGACCTCGTTCCCGAGTCCCGGGTGCTCATCAACGCCGGCGCCCATCGCGAGGCCAGCAAGCTCTTCAAGATCGGCGACACCTACTACCACTTCTTCAGCGAGGTGGATGGCAGCGGACGCTACGTGATGATGCAGCGCTCGAAGAGCATCACCGGCCCTTACACCGAAAAACGTCGGCTCAGCCACACCCAGCGTGAGTTCAACGAGCCCAATCAGGGCGGCATCGTCCAAACCGAGAAGGGCGACTGGTATTTCCTCACCCACCACGGCAGCGGCATGTGGGCGGGCCGCATGGCCAGCCTCCTTCCGGTGACCTGGGTGGACGGATGGCCGATCCTCGGCGAAGTCGGCGAGGACGGCGTCGGGCGGATGGTCTGGGGCGGCGAGAAACCCGTCAAAGGAACGCGGGTCGTCATCCCGCAATCCAGCGACGATTTCAACGGTCCGAAGCTCGGACTCCAGTGGTCGTGGAACTACCAGCCGCGGATGGAGAAATGGTCGCTCACCGAGCGTCCGGGTTACCTGCGCCTGCATGCGTTCAAGCCGCTGCGGACGGACACGCTGAAGAAGGCCGGAAACACGCTTACCCAGCGTTCGATGCGCACGCCGGAGAACGTCGCGACCCTCGCGCTCGACATCTCGGGCATCGCCGACGGTCAAGTCGCGGGCCTCTGCCACTACTCGGGGCCCAATTCCACGATCGGCGTGCGCCGCGAGGGCGACCTCATCAACCTCGAGTTCTCCCGCGACGGAAAGTTCACTCCCGGCCCGCGTATCATCTCCAAGAGGCTTTGGCTTCGCTCCACCTGGGGCCTCGACGGGCTCAGCCGCTACGCCTACAGCACCGACGGCAAGACGTTCACGGATTTCGGCGAGCCCTACCAGCTCGCCTGGGGCGACTACCGCGGCGATCGGCTCGGCATCTTCACCTACAACAACAAGGGCGAAGCGGGCTACGTGGACTGCGATTCGTTCACCTATGATTACGACTCGCCGTCCACGCGCGCCGCTTCCAAGGCCCCTTCGCTTCCCGCCAAGCGACGCCGGTGAGAACGCTTCCGCGTTCGTGAATGCGTTTCCGTTTTTTCCGACCACCTCCCCAAAACTCACGTCCGTCCCTCTCTTCCGCCCGTGATTTCGTCCCTTCGTCTCCTTCCGCTGTTCGCCCTTTGCTCGCTTCCGCTCGTCGCCGCGCTTCCCCCCGGCGAGTTCCCTCCGGGACGCGCCCCGCATTCGGCGAATCCAATCCTGCCCGGCTACTACGCCGACCCTTCGCTGTTGGAGGAGGGCGGCAAGGTCTACATCTACGCCACGCTGGATCCCTGGGGTGACAAGACGCTCGGTTGCTGGGAGTCGTCGGATTTTAAAAACTGGACCTACCGCGTGCTCAACTGGCCGACCAAGGCGGCCTGCACCAGTCCGAAGTCGAAGCAGGCCGGCGTATGGGCTCCCTCGGTGGTCAAGGGACCGGACGGCAAGTATCACATGGTCGTTTCGGTGGGGAACGAGGTATGGGCCGGCGTGGCGGATCATCCGCTCGGACCTTGGCGCAACGCCTTCGAAGACGGCCGCCAACTCATCCCGTGGGACTTCAAGCCCGGCTACCACATGATCGACGCCGAGTATTTCGTCGATGACGACGGCCAGGCCTACCTCTATTGGGGCTCGGGCCATGGATGGAAAAACGGCTGCTGCTGGCTGGTGAAACTCAAGTCCGATCTGGTGACGTTCGACGGCGAGGTGCGCGATGTCACCCCGACCAATTACTTCGAGGGCCCGATCGTGGTAAAGCGGCACGGTCTTTATTTTCTCACCTATTCCGCGGGCAAGACGGTCGAGGAGGACTACCGAGTGCACTACGCGGTCGCGAAGTCGCCCCTGGGTCCCTTTGTCGAGGGGCCCGGCAGCCCGATTCTGGTCACGGACAAATCGGTCAACGTCGTCAGCCCCGGCCATCACACGCTTTTCCGGCACGATGGACGCGACTACATTCTCTACCATCGGCACAGCATTCCGTTTAACCGGAAGTTCATC
>CBIHRE010000438.1:0-4734 GCA_966212385.1 uncultured Akkermansia sp.
CCGGAGGGGTGGGGCGCAACGCAAAAGCCAACGGCCTTATATTTCTCCCCATTACCAGCCCGGGGGGGGGGCGGGTTTCGGCGCCCGCCACGCCTTTACCATCGGGTCTCCGTTCCTCCGCCCTCCCTCAGACCGTCTCCCCATGACCCCCTTCTCCCCCACGCTCCCGCCCGTCGCCCGCCGCTTCCCCGCCACCCGCACGCTCGGCGTCGGCATCGGCCTTCGCGTCCCCCACTACGACCACATCCTGTCGAATCGCCCCTCGACCGACTGGTTCGAGATCATCGCGGAAAACTACATGGTCGAAGGCGGCCGCCCCCTGGCCGTGCTTGAGGCCATCATGGAGCAATACCAGGTCGTC
Organism: uncultured Akkermansia sp.; assembly: GCA_966212385.1. Lineage (GTDB taxonomy): Bacteria > Verrucomicrobiota > Verrucomicrobiia > Opitutales > Opitutaceae > IMCC26134_A. Next base: position 362 of record CBIHRE010000438.1, read on the forward strand.
GTCCACGGCGTCGGTCTCTACCCGGGCAACGCCGCCGGCCTCGATTTCGAACACCTACGTCGTCTCAAAAGACTCCTTCAGCGCACCCGCACGCCCTGGTTCGCCGATCACCTTTGCTGGGGCAGCGTCGACGGCACTTTCAGCCACGATCTGCTCCCGCTGCCCTACACCCGCGAAGCCGCCGCGCGCGTCGCCGAAAACCTCCGCGTCGCCCAAGACTTCCTCGAAATCCCCATCGCCGTCGAAAACGTCTCCAGCTACGCCGAGTTCAAGGATAACGAGATGACCGAGTGGGACTTTCTCAACGAGGTCGTCCACGCCGCCGACGTCGGCGTGCTCCTCGATGTGAACAACATCTACGTCTCCTCCATCAACCACGGCTTCGATCCGCTCGCCTACGTCGACGCCGTCCCCGCCGAGCGCGTCGCGCAGATGCACATCGCCGGGCACTCCCGCTACGCGCGCTTCATCATCGACACCCACGACCACCCCGTGGTCGACCCCGTCTGGGAGCTCTACGCCCGCGCCATCGAGCGCTGCGGTCCCGTCGCCACCCTTCTCGAATGGGACGCCCGCATCCCTTCCTTCGACGAGGTCTGGACCGAAGCCCAAAAAGCCCGCCGCTACTGGAGCCACGCCGCCGCCACCTCCACCGCGGGCGCCCGAGCCGCCTGATCAAGCCATGTCCGAGCTTCTCCACACCCAGTGTCGCTTCTTCGACGCGCTCCTCGAACCACTCTCGGGGGAAAACCGCGCCCTCGCCGAACTTCCGCCCGGCCCCGCCGCGCCCTCGGACGCCTTCAACGCCACCGCCGACGCCCTTCTCCGCTCGACCGACGCCGTCCACGCCCGCGAACGCCTCGCCCTTTATCACCGGCAATACTGGTGGCGCCTGCTCGACTCCTTGGCCGAGGACTTTCCCCGCGTTCGCGAACTGCTCGGAGCCGACGCCTTTCGCGCCGCCCTCGAGCGCTACCTCCGCGCCCGCCCGCCCGCGAGTTGGACGCTCCGCCATCTCGGCGCCGGCTTCGCGACCTTTCTCCGCGACGACGCCGAAACCACTCCGGCGATCCGCCCTTGGGCCGTCGCGCTCGCCGACTACGAATACGCCCACATGCAGGTTTTCGAAGCCGCCGCGCTGCCCTTTCCGACCGAGACCGACTTCGCCACCCGCCCGCTCTCGCTCCAAGCCTCCGTGGCCCTCGTCCCGGTGGACCGCCCGATCTCACGGCTCCTGCGCCCCGGCACGACCGTCCGCCCCGAGATCACCGGCGCGCCTCGCCGCGAACTGCACGTCGTCTGGCGCACGAGCGGTCACGCGCTCCGCGCCCGCCGCGAGCCCGTCTCCCTGCTCCCGCTTCTCCTGAGACTCCGCTTCGGCGTCCTCTGGGATTAATTCATCGCCAACACCCGCCCGCTCCCCCGCGCCACTCTAATCCAGGCCGCCTTCGCCCGTTGGCGCACCCTCGGCTGGCTCGCCCTCGCTCCCTGATTTCCCGCGCTCGTCCATCTCTTATGCCTCCCTGCTCCTAGCTCCCATGTCCTTCGCCCGCTCCCTCCTCGCCCGCTCGGTCGCGCTTCGCGACACACTCCAACGCCCCGCCTACGACATTCTCGCGCTCGCCCTTCGCTTGGTCTTCGGCTGGCAATTTTTCCTCGCCGGTCGCGGCAAGCTCGCCCACCTCGAACGCACGACCGAGTTTTTCAACTCGCTCCACATCCCCGCCCCCGGCGCGCACGCCGTCGGCATCGGCCTCCTCGAATGCGTCGGCGGTCTGCTCCTTGTCCTTGGCGCAGGCACGCGCGTTCTCTCCGCCCTGCTCGCGAGCACGATGCTCGTCGCCCTCGCCACCGCCCACCGCGCCGAGATCGTGGACAACGGCCTCGACGGCCTCTTCTCCGCGCCCCCCTTCCCTTATCTCCTCGCGACCGCGTTCCTGATCGTAGCCGGCCCCGGCCGCCTCGCCCTCGACGCCTGGTTCGCCCGCTCTTGCCAGAAATCCCCCGCCGCGCGCTGATCCCTGTCATGTCGGACGACGGCCCCCAACTCATCCTCGAAACGCTCCTTGCCGAGACGCCCGTCCTGCTGGCCTACGCGCGGGCGCGCCTGCACGACCACCACGAAGCCGAGGAGGCCGTCCAGGATTGTCTCCTCGCCGCCTGGGCCCAGCGCGAATCCTTCGCCGGACGCTCCGCCCTGCGCACCTGGCTCGTCGGCATCCTGCGGCACAAGCTCCTCGACCGCCTCCGCGCGCGCCGCCGCCGACCCGACCGTCCCGACCCCACTGCGCCCGCGCCGTCCGAGGACGACGATGGCTACGATCCGCTCGAGGCCTGCTTCACGCCTCACGGCGCCTGGCGCGTCGATCCGACCCACGCGATGTCCGCGCTGGTGGAAAGCCCGCACGACTCCGCCCTGCGCTCCGAGCTGCGCGCGCTTCTTCGCCTCTGTCTCGAAGGTCTCCCCGCGACGCTCCGCCGCCTCTTCTCGCTGCGCGAACTGGACCAACTCGACACCCGCGAGGCCGCGAGCCTCGCCGGGGTCTCCGCCGCCAGCGCGCCCGTTCTCCTCACCCGCGCCCGCCTGCGTTTGCGCGACTGCCTGCAACAGCGCCTCTCCTCGTCGCCATGAGCTCCTCGTCGCTTCCCCCCGAGGGCGATCCGCGTCCCGCGCCACGGCGTTCCTACCGCGTCATCCAGCGCGTCGAGGCCCCGGTGGCCGATCTCGTGGGCCTGAGCTGTCGCGAATTCGCCCGGCTCACGGTGCTGCGCCGCGACCGCCCGCTCACGACCTCCGAGGCGCTCCGCCACCGCCTGCACGGCGCGATGTGCGGCCTCTGCGCGCGCTTCGCCGGCCAGTTCACGCTGCTCGAGGAACTGACGCGCGAAATCGAGGCCGAAACGACGACGCCCCCGACGGCCAGCCCGACCGAAGCCGACGAAAGCGTCGCGCGCATCGCGGCGGCGGTCCGCGCAAGGATCAACGGGGGGCCGGAGGCATAGGCGTGGCCACCGCGGCGAGGCCCAGGCTTTTCATCAACTGCTCGCGGTAGGCGGGTTGCAATCCGTCGAGTTTTTCGGCGTAGGCGCGGGCGGCGGCGGGATCGCGCTTCGCCCATTGCTGCACCACGTCGACGAGCGCGATCGAGCGCTGCTCCGGATCGCTTACGCTGTTCGCCCAGCCCAGGGCCGTGTCGACCTGGTTCGCGACGAGAAACGGGCTCGTCGCGAGCTTCGCCGCGCCGCTGTCGAGCTCGGAGTCCGACTCGTGCTTGTCCAGCCACGCCGAGGCGCCGACCGGATCGTGCGCCACCCAGTTTTGCAGCGCCTGATTGAATGCCTCGGTGCGAACCGGACCGGCCGGCAACGCGCGGGCGTAGTCGAGCAACGAGACGGGATCGTTCGCGCTCCAGCCAAGAATCAATCCGTGCAGGGCCTCGTTGCGCGTCGCGGGCTCGGTGATCGCCTGCAAGGCCGCGGCCGCCTCCTGAGGTCGATACTGCGACCATGAGTAGAGCGCCGCGCCCACCCAGTAGTCGCGGTGCGGGCCGGCTTCGGAGGCGAAACGAAGCGCGTTCGGGAAGTCGGCATCCCGCGCGAGCGCCGCGATCAACATGCGGCCGTAATCGTCGGCCGACGCCGAGTCCGACCGCGCGCAAAGGTCCCGGATCGCCTGCATCGTGTCCTCCCGTAGCACGAGGCCGGCCTCGATGATGGCCTCGACCGCGACGCGACGATTGGTCTCGAAAAGGTTTTCCCCGGCCCACGCGAGCGATGCGGCGGGGTCGCGCGCCGCCCAACCTTGCAACGCGGCGACGACGAGATCCTGACGGACGCGGAAATTCCCCTCCTCCCGCGCCAGGGCCAGCGCCGCCTCCGGATCGGTGGCCGCGAGCAGGCGCAGGCACTCCGCCATGGCCCGCTCCCGCGCGGCGCTCGGCGGCCGACCCCGCAGCTCGGCCCAGCGGGCGCGTGGATCGACGGCGGCCGTGGCGGGCTCCTCCTCGGGGTCCGGCGAGTCGCCGGCGGCGTCCCCGCGAGCGTCCGGACGGCCGACGACGCTCGCGCCCGACGACGACGCGCCGCTTCCCGGCGTCGCCGGAAACGACGCGTTCGACGAGGTGGAAAGACGTCCGAGGAAAAAACCGGCGACAATCAAACCGATGGCGGGGACGACACGGCGCAGGCGGACAAGATAAACGAAGAGTTTCATGGGGAGGAGTATCGGAGCAGAATGAAGGGACGGGCGGGACCACCACGTGGGATTCAGGGTGGACGGGCGGGTCCCGCCGCCCCTGGCTTGTTCGCCCGGCGGCGGGGCGGGGGTCCCCCCCCCCCCCCCCCGGGGCGCGCAAGCGCTCACTTAGCCGGGC
>CBIHRE010000439.1:0-4733 GCA_966212385.1 uncultured Akkermansia sp.
GCGAGCGCAACCTGCCCGGCGCCCGCCCCGGCGACGCTCCCGCCCAGCGTCCCGGCGGTCCGGCGGTCGCGCAACCCGGACCCGCGGTCTCGGAACTCAACCCCGCGATCCCGTCCGGCGGCTCCACCGACGCCGGATCCCGTCCCGGGGCCGGCTTGGGCGGCATGCCTTCGGGCGGCTCGATGAGCGGCGGCGCGACGACAAACGGCGCGACCTCGATCAACGGCGGCTCCACCGGCGCTGCGAGCACGCCTCGTCGCGATTCGCGCACCACCGCGCGCATGATCGGCGAAACGAGCTTCGCCTACCGTGATCGCGCGATGGAGATGGTGGACGACGAGCTGTCGAGCGGCGGCGCGCTCGGCTCGTCCATTCTGCGCGGAGCGGAAGGGCTTTCGGGCGCGGCGCGCACTCGCGTGAACGACAGCATCACGCGTGCGAACGAGGCTCGCACCGAGCTGTCGAAGGCGGTCTCGCGGGCGCGCTCCGCGAACGAGAGCCGTTGGGACTCGAGCCGCTCGGAAGTCGTCGAACGCTATCAGGCCTATGTGAAGGCGCTGGAGGACGCCCGTGCCGCGGCCGTCGAAAGCGGCGTGCAACTCGCCGATCCGGCCGGGACCTCGGCGACCATCCCCGCGCCGCAATAGCGCGTTTGGAATTTGGTTTGGTTGGCCCTCCGCCCCGGTTGGTTGCCGGGGCGGAATTTTTGTTTTCGCCGTCGGCCTGTCGCCGGCTCGCCCTGTTTTGGATTTCGGTTCGCGGGGACGCCACCGCGCCCGGGCGTCGAGCGGCAAGGCGACGGGCGCAGGGACGCGCCCCTCCACCGTGGAGTTCAGGCTTGGATCGCCGCCGCCATCACAGCAGCGGAGCGAAGGGGCGGAAGGCGGCCTCGGCGGCTTTCTCGAGATTCGGTCGGCGGGCGAAATTCTCCGGCGTGATCTCGGTGCTCGCGGCGAAATCCTCCTCCAGCCGCGCGGCGAACTCGGCGGCGGCCTCCGGGTGCCGGGTGAGCACGCTGAGCTCGAAGTTCACCCGCAGGGAGCGGTTGTCGAGGTTGGCGGAACCCACGAGCAGCCAGTCCTCGTCCACGACCGCCGCCTTGGTGTGGTTGAGCGCGAGCGAGTATTCGAAAATCCTTACGCCCGCGGCCATCAGCTCGTCGTAGAAGGAACGGCCGATGCGGAGCAGGCCGGGGTGGTCGGTCTTCTCGGTGATGAGCAGGCGGACGTCGACGCCGCGCGCGGCGCAGAGCTGCAGCGCGATCAGGGTCACGCCGTTGGGCACGAAGTAGCCGGTCGTGAACCAGGCGCGGCGCGTGGCGTGGTTGAGGATGGCGACGATCGAGGTCTGCATCGGCGCGGAGGGATCGTCGGGCCCGCCGGCGACGACGAGGGCGGGATAACGTCCCGGTCCGCGGACCTCCGGATAATAGCAGGGCTCCACGACTTTCCGGCCGGTGGCGAAAAACCAGTCGTCCGCGAAGCTCTCCTGAAGCGCGCAGGCGATCGGGCCGCCGAGTTCGGCCTGCATGTCGCGCCAAGGGCCGACGTCGGGATTCAGGCCCTGGTATTCGCGGCCGACGTTCATGCCGCCGACGAAGGCGATGGCGCCGTCGACGATCTGGACCTTGCGGTGGTTGCGCAGGTTGAAGAGGAAGCGGCGGCGCAGCGGGCTGATGGTCTGGAACCAGGAGAACTCGCCGCCCGCGGCCACGAGCTCGCGAAAGTGCGAGGAGGCGAGGAGCACGGAGCCGAGCTCGTCGAGGAGCACCCGCACGACCACGCCGCGGCGCGCGGCGGCGACGAGGGCGTCTCGCAGGCGACGGCCGGCGTCGTCGTCGCGCCAGATGAAGAACTGGATGTGGACGTGATGGGTCGCGGACTCGATGCGTTCGCGGAGCGCGTCGTAAAAGGCGTCGGCGGTGTGGAGGAGCCGGAAGCCGTCGACGCCGGTGGGCGGGATGCCGGTCAGGCGGGCGAGCACGCGGGCGAGACCGGCGTCCTCGGGCGGAATGTTTTCGAGGGACTTTTCCCGGCGGCGTTGTCGGCGGTCGTGGCGGAAAGAGGCGAAGCCGGCGCGGCGGCGCAGGCGTTTGCGACGCAGGCGGTCGGCGCCGATGGCCCAGTAGAGCAAGACGCCGAGATAGGGCAGGAAGTGGATGCCCCAGAACCAGGCGAGGGTGGAGGCGGGATTTTTTCGGAGCGAGAGGAGGTGGATGACGGCGACGAGGGCGAGCGTGTAGCCGAGGATGGTGAAAAAGGTGACGGATTGCATGGGGGCGCGATCGGCGGCGGAGCGGGACCAAAAAAAGGGGCCCTCGGACGAGGGCCCCGAAGGGCGAAGGGAGGAAGGCGCGAGCCCGGCTAGTCGAGCGTCTTGTTCAGGGATTCGGCGCGTTCGAGATGCGCTTTCACCTTGGGCAGGAGTTTGTGCGCGGCGGCGGCGATCTCGGGGTCCTTCGAGTCGACGCCGTCCTCGAGCACGTCGACCGTGTCCTCGTGGGCGTCGATCATGGCCTTGATGTAGGCTTTGTCATAATCACGGCCCTTCTTGTCGGACCAGTCCTTCTCGGTCTCGCGGGTGTCGTGCAGGCTCATCGATTCGAGACGCGCGCCTTTTTGCGTGGCGAGGGTGCCGAGCTCCTGGCCGGCATGCTGGTGCTCGCGGACCATCTCCTCGGCGAAAGAGCGGATCTGCGGGTTGGAGGCGCGCTGCGCGGCGATACGGGAGAGGGCCACTTCGCGCTCGTTGAGGCGGGTGATCTTTTCGAAGAAGCGCTGATCGCCGCGCTTGAGCGCCGAGCCCGTGTCGGGGCCGGCCAGGGTGCCGGTGGTGCCCACCCCGGTGGTGTTCACTCCGGAGGTGTTGCGATTCTCACGTGCGGTGCCGGGGCCGGGTGTGTAGGAGCCGGTGTTGCCCGAGTCCGCGCCCGGATCGGAGGGCATGACGCGGTTCTCGGCGCCGACTGCGAGTGCGAGGCTGGTCCCGGTCAACAGGACCAAGAGGTGACGGGTGATGTGGGTTTTCATGGCGCCGTGGAGGGTATTCCCCTCGTTGCGGCGGGCCTATCAGGCGGCGCGCTCCGCCAAGGCTAGGGCGGGAGCGGAGTCCGGCGCGGGGAGCTCGGCCGGGGCGGACTGGGGAGAGCTTTGGAAATCCACCCAGAAGCGGCAGCCGTGGCCCGCCTCGGACTCCACCCCGCAGAGGCCGCCCATGCGCTCGGCGGCGCGTTTGACGAGCGAGAGGCCGATGCCGGTGCCCGGATAGTCCCGCGAGCCGTGGAGCCGTTGGAAGAGCTTGAAGACGCTCTCGTGGTGGCGCTTGTCGATGCCGATGCCGTTGTCCTCGACCCAAAGGCGGAAGCGATCCTCGCGGCGCTCCACGCGGATACGAATCTCGGGCTGACGTCCGGGGGGCACGAATTTGAGGGCGTTGCCCACGAGGTTGAAGAGGATCTGCTGCAGGCCGACGCGATCGGCGGGGACCTCGGGCAGCGGGCGCTCGACCTGGATGGAGGCGTGTTTGGCCTGGATGGTGCCGCGGTGCTGGGCGAGGACGTCGTTGAGGAGCGGCTCGATCGCGGTGGGCTGCACGAGGATCTCCGCGCGGGAGAGCCTGCTGTAGGCGAGCAGATCCATGATCAGGGTGTCCATGCGCTCGGCGGCGTTGAGGATAAGGCGCATGTTGGCGTGGCCGGAGGGCGAGAGGCGCTCCTCGCGATCCTCGATGATGGCCTGGGCGAAGCCGTGCACGCGGAGATCGTGCGAGGCGGAGTAGGTGAAGGCCTCGAGCTCCTCGTTCACCTCGCGGAGGCGGGCGGTGCGGGAGCGCACCTCGCTTTCGAGCCGGTCGGCGTGGCGGCGGAGCTCGGCGCGGGTTTCCGCGAGGTCGAGGTAGGCGCGTCGCTGGGCGTCGATGTTGGTGGCGGTGCCGACCCACTGGAGGACGCGGCCGTCCTGGTCGTGCCGGGCCAGGGCGAGGCTGAGGAACCAGTGGTATTGCCCGCTGGCATCGCGGAGGCGGTGCTCGGCCTCGTAGCTCTCGCCGGAGGCGACGGCGCGGGCCCAGCGGCGCGAGGTTTCCTCGAGGTCGTCCGGGTGGACGATGTCGACCCAGCGCTCGCCGAGCGCCTGATCGGCGGGGATGCCGGTGTATTCGCTCCAGCGGCGGTTGACGTAGTCCTGCCGGCCTTCGGCGTCGGCGGTCCACACGTTTTGCGGCATGGCGTCGGCGAGGAAGCGGTAGCGCTCGGCCATCTCGGCGACATCCTGTTCGGCCTGTTTGCGCGCGGTGATGTCCAGCACGAGGACAAAGCAGCCGACGACCTCGCCGTTTTCGTCGCGGTGCGGGGTATAGAGCGCGTTGATCCAGCGGGTGCCGCCGTGGCGGTATTCCGCGAGCTCCTCGAAGGCGACCTCCTCGCCCTGCATCACGCGTTCGAAACGCGGGGCGAGGCGGGAGAACACCTTGTCCCCGAGGACCTCGGCGACGGGGCGGCCGCGGATGCGCTCGGGCTTGAGGCCGAACCATTTTTCGTAGGCGAGATTCACCAGGCCGTAGCAAAGGTCGCGGCCGATGTAGGCGACGAGGGCGGGCATGGTGTCGACGATGAGCTTCAGTTCGGCCTCCTTGCGTCGCAGCGACTGCTCGGCCTCGACGCGCTGGGTGACGTCGGTGACGGTGCCGATCCATTCCTCGATGGCGCCTTCCGAGCCGTGGATGGCGGCGGCGCG
>CBIHRE010000440.1:0-4692 GCA_966212385.1 uncultured Akkermansia sp.
CCGAAGCGCATCGTGAAGGTCATGAGCATGCGCTTCGCGTCCTGATCGTAGATGAGCGAAGGGGCCCAAGCGCAGCCGATATTGGAGAGCGACGGGAAGGCTTGGTCGACGCGGAGGTTCGTGCGATCCCAATGGAGCAAGTCCTTCGACTTCATGAGCACGAGGGAGCGGTTGTTGCCCCAGCCGTAGGCGCGGCCGTCACGCTGCCACTCGGTGTCGCGATAGCCGGCCTTCTGCGCGAAGATGTGCAGATCCGTCATCGCCATATAGAACATATTGTCCGGCCCGCGCGTGATGTAGGGATCGCGGATACCCTTTTGCTCGGCGATGTCTTCGCCTCGGATGATCGGCTTGCCGCCGTTGACGTCGCTGAAGGTGTAGCCGTCGGAGCTGAGGGCGAAATAGAGGCCGTGGGTGTCGTCCTTGAAATAGACGAGCAGGTAGGCGGCCATCTCGCTCTCGGGCGGGGTGGCGGGCCGCGGAACGGGGACGGCGGCGGATTCGGCGCGGTGGAGGCAGCCCGGCGCGAGCGTAAGGGCTAGTAGCCCGAAGAGAGCGGAGAGGAAGCGACGATGCATGAGGGAGGAAATGGGCGGGGCAAAGAGACGGACGGAAGTAGGCGCAGAGCGGCCAAACGAGGCTCGTGAGGAGCGGCGCGGCGGTGCAGCCGCAAGGCCACATGGCGCCGGGGCGGCACACGGCAAAGTGATCGGTGCAGCGTTACCAACCCCTCAGCCTGTGTAACCCAATGGGCGACGCAATGCCGGCGGGCGGGGCGGGGATGGAAAAGCAAGGGAACGGGGTGACCAGCGGGCGCAGGTGCCGAGGGGGGCGGTGGCTCGATGGCGGCGGCGCAGGTCGTGCCGCCGCGGAGCCCTTGGGTCGGGCGGGATTCTGCGCCGCGCGGATCTTCGGGGGCGCGGTCAGTCGCGGATGAGGAAGGTGGCGCGGCGGCGCTCGGCATCGGTGCCGGCGGGGCCGGAAGTCAGCACCCCGTTCTGCAAGAGAAGGTAGCGTTCCCCGTCGCCCAAGAGGCGAAAAGAGGCGCCGGAGGAATCAGCGAGGCCTGGCGCGCGGCGGAAGGTCGCACGTGCCGCGTAGTCGGCGCGACCGTCGTCGGAAGCGAGAGCGAGGCCTCCGGCGGCAAGCACGAGGTGATGATCGGGAAAGTTGACCGCGCGGAAGGACACGGTGTCGGCGCCGCCGGCGAGGCCGGGAACGAGACGCCAGCGCGCATCCTCGGCCGGGCGCACCTCGCGATCGGCGCGGATGCGGAACTCGGCGTGGCGGAGGAAACGATCAGGCTCCGCGAGAGAGGCGATGCGTTGGACGGGCTGGCCAGGCCACTTGGCGCGGAGGGCGGCGAGCTCGCTCGCGGTGATGTTGAGGATGCCGCCGTGGCGCTTGAGGCTGGCGCCGAACGAATAGGAGCCGGCCGGAAGCACGCGGAAGCCGCGGGGATCGTCGAGCTTGGTCGAGGTGAGCGGCAGGTAGCCGCGACCGGCGGCGTATTGATCGGCGAGGAGGCCCCACTTTTGCTCCTGGTTAAACTGAAAGAGAATCGGGCCCTCGAGCTGGCGCGCGGTGTAGCCGAGCGGCGCGAGATCGCCGACGCGTTCCCACGGACCCGCGATCAGGTCCGCGCCTTCGATCGTGATCTGGGTGTCGCGCGAGGCGCGGTAGTAACGGTGCTTCTGGCCCTTCACCTCGATGATCTGCGTGTCGATGATATCGCCCCCGTCCACGCCTTGCCCGCTGCGCTCGATGTAGAGCTCGGGCGGGGAAAAGGAGCGGAAATCCGTGGTGCGGGCGCCATAGATGCGGGCCTCGCGCACGCCGTCGCGCGGGGAGATGGTGGCCCAGTAGACGAAGTAGTCGCCACGGGCCTCGTCGAAGATGGCCTCGGGCGCCCAGGCGCAGCCGGCGCCGGGAATGGCGCCGGCGACGTCGACCATCCAGGTCCGCGACCAGTTCACGAGGTCGGCCGATTCCCAGAACACGAGCGAGGTGCTGCCGTGAAACCGGGCGGCGTCCCAGCCCTTGCCGTTGGCGATGCGGAGATCGGTGGCGAGCAGGATGAACTTTTTCCCGTCGGCCAGGCGGAGAAGCGAGGGATCGCGCACGCCTTTGTCGCCGAGATCGGAGAGAAGAACGGGCTCGGAGTTGTTCAGGTCGGTCCAGTTGAGGCCGTCCTCGCTCACCGAGAAGTAGATCTGTTCGCCGCGCGGCGACTCGCCGATGAAGTGGGCGAACAAATACGCGCTCTTCGGTTCCGTCGGGGGCGGCGGCGGAGGCGCGGCGGGAGCGGACGAGGAGGAGGCGTTTTCAACGCGGCTCGCGCAGCCTGACGCGAAGGCGAGGGCGGCAAGCGCGACCAGCGAGACGAGGGGACGAAACGGGCGCATGGCAAAGGTCAGCGAGTCTGGATCGTGAGCACGGTGATCGAGTGCGGCGGGAGCACGCAGGGGACCGAGTCGCCGTCGACGGGGATTTCCGAGGCGACCGGGGCGACGGCGCGCGGCGCATCGATGGTGTTGGTGGCGTCGAGCGCGCCGGAGAGGGTCTCGACGCGGGCCTTGCGCGCGAGGCGGCGGACGCCGCGCACCTCGACGTCGAGAGGACGCGGGGAGTCCTCGGCGTTGACGAGCTTCAGGTAGATCGCGCCGCCGCGGGAGTCGCGCGTGGCGGAGGCGTGGAGCTTCGACTCGCCGGAGAAGACCGGACGGATGATCTGGTCGCCCAAGCGGGTGCTAAAGAGCTTGAAGGCGTGGTAGCTGGGCGCGCCGTAGCTGCGCAGCGCGTCGTAGCCGATGAGATCGGGGCGCCACTGATAGTCGTTCAAGTTGGCGAAGAGCGGCGCGTAGCACTGCATGGTCACGAGGTCGGAGGCGCGCTCCATCGCGGTCATGAACGCGGCGTCGCCGAGGGCGGCGTAGAAGTTGGGCGTGGCGGCGAGGCCCTTGGAGCGCTTGTCCCAGGGCGGGAAGGCGGTCTCGTGCGCGGCCCATTCGCCGACGAAGATCTCCGGACCGGAGCGATCATATTTGTCGAAGAAGGCGGGGGAACGCGCGAGGAACTCGGCCGTCTTGAGATAGTAATGCTCGTCGAGCACGTCGGGGCGGCGGCTCTTCACGCGCTTGGCGGCGGGCTGCTCGTTGCCGGTGCTGGAGATGCACTTGAGCTGGGGATGACGGGCCTTGATGGCGTCGAAGAACTGGGCGAAGCGGGCATCGTAGCTGCCGGATTTGTCGAACCAGTCCTCGTTGCCGATCTCGACGTAACGGAGGGGGAATGGTTCGGGATGGCCGTCGGCGGCGCGGCGCGCGCCCCACTTGGAGGTGACGGGCCCCATGACGTATTCGATCTCGTCGAGCGCCTCGCGGATGAAGGGTTCGAGGTCGGGGCCGGGCTTCACATAGTCGCCCTTGAGCGAGTAGCCGGCGTAGAGGCCGAGCACGGGCTCGGCGCCCATGTCCTTGGTCCAGAGGAGAAACTCGAGCAGGCCCATGCCGTCGCTGGAACGGTAGCCCCAGGTGCCCTGGTGGCCGGGACGCTCGTGGACGGGGCCGAGGGTCTCCCACCACTTGAAACGCGTGTCGATGGTGTCGCCCTCGAGGAAGTTGCCTCCGGGGAAGCGAAGGAACTTCGGATGCAGGTCGACGAGCATCTGCATGATGTCGCGACGAAGGCCGTTGGGGCGGTCGTTCCAGGTCGGCGGGAAGAGCGAGACGAAGCCGAACCAGACGGCGCCGGGCTTGCTCGAGGTGAGGACGAGGCGGGCGTCGCTGGTGGGCTTCACGCCACGTTTGGTTTTCAGCGTGAGCTCGTAGGCTTTCCACGAGGAGGAAAGCGACGGGATCGTGGCGCTGGCGTAGGTGATGGCGCCGTCGGTGCTCTGGAGCGCCACGGTGATCGAACCGGAAAAGCCGGCGCCGGCCTGCGCGTGCAGGGTCGCGCGGTAGGCGGTGGCGGGCGTGACGGGAAAGCCCCAGTAGCCGGCGTTGGCGAGACCGGCGCCGGGCTTGCCGAACTCGACGCGAAGGCTGGAGGGATGCGCGGCGTTGAAGGGCTTGGCGGTATCGAGCGCGAGCGTAGCGGCGCCCACGGCGCTCCAGTGGACGGGACGCGAGGGGTCGTCGCGGAAGGAGCGGTTGCGCACGAGCTCGGCGTAGAGGCCGCCGTCGTAGCTGTAGTTGATCTCCTCCGTCATGAGCCCGTAGTGCGTGGGGCTGACGCGGCCGGCGGGAGCGGCGGCGTCGAGGGTGAGCGTGAGGTCGGCCGCCCGAAGAAGGGTGGCCGAAAGGAGCGCGAGCAGAACGTGGCGGAGCATGGGGAACATCGGGACGGGGGGAGGTAAAAGGGGCGAAAGGAAAAAGACCGCGCGCCTCGGCGCGCGGTCGGGACGGAGCCTGAACTCAGCGGGCGCCGTTGCGCCACTGCGCCTCGGTGACGAGGCTGTTTTCGAGGATGCGGAAGCCAAAGGCGCCGGAGCGGACCTTGGTCGCGACGAGGCGAACGGTGACGTGGGTCTTGCCGCGGGTGAGCTGCGGCGGGAGCGCGTAGGCGGCGTCGAAGAAACCTTCGCGGTCGCCGGCCGGGAGGCGAACCGCGATGCGGTGATCGTCGACCCAGAGCTCGTATTCGCGGCCGCGGTCGCCGCCCCAGTGGGTGGTGACGAGGGCGACGGGTTTT
>CBIHRE010000441.1:0-4688 GCA_966212385.1 uncultured Akkermansia sp.
GGGCCCCTTTTCTTCGCCTGCTGCCTTTGATGTCGGGCTGTTGGAAAACAAGGACTGGGCGGGCGCGGCATGGATCCGGCGCGAAAGCAAAGACGCCGACGACTACACCTACCACCGCAAGCAGGCGACTTTGGCGGCGAAGCCCATCCGGCGAGCCGTCGCCTACATTTCGGCGACGCACAAATACGAGCTTCACGTGAACGGCGCGCTCGTCGGCAAGGGCCCGGCTTACCAGCACCCGCAGTATCAATATTACAACGCCTACGACATCACCGCTCTCCTGCGCGAAGGGGCGGCCAACCAGTTTGCGGTGTTCACCCACTGGTTTGGCGGCGGGCAGGGGCGTGTCGCTGGCGAGCGCGGCCTGATCGCGAAGATCGTGGTCGAGTATGCGGACGGCGAGACGAGCGTGATCGGCACCGATGGCACCTGGCGGCAGGCGCGCGCCGAGGCGTGGTTGCTCGATGATCTCATGCACCGCAACCGCGGCGAAGGGGTGGGTTACGTCGAGCGAGTCGACGCGCGAAAACTGCGTCCGGATTGGACCGCGCTTGGCTTCGACGATTCCGGCTGGGCGGCCGAGACGGTGGTCGGTCCGCAGCCGACGCCGCCTTGGACCGGCGGGCTCGCGCCCGATCTCACCCGCATCGAAGAAACGGTGATCGCGCCCGCGTCGATCAAAACGCTGGGCGAGGGAAAATACCTCGTCGATCTGGGCAAGACCTACGCGGGCATGCCGCGCATTCGCTTTTCGGGAGGAGAGCCGGGCGCGGTGGTTTCGATGCGCGGAGCGGATCTGCTGGGCGAGTCAGGCGAGATCGCGAAGGACGCGAAGTCGCAGTCCACGCTCATGGAGTATCGCGCGATCCTCGACGGAGGCAGCTTCGTCTTCGAGCCGGTCGAGTATCTCGGCATGCGCTACTTCCAGATCGACAACGCGCCGATGCCGGTGACGCCGGAGAACTTCGCCTTTGTCGTGCGCCACAGCCGGCTCGACGCCGCCGCTTCGGATTTCTCGTCCTCCGACGCCACGCTGAACGCGACGTGGGCGCTGATGAAGCATTCGCTTTTCACCTGCGCGCAGGAGGAGTTCGTCGACACGCCCACGAGGGAGAAGGGCGGCTTTTTGCTCGACGGCGCGGCGCAGAGCAGCGTGGCCATGCCGGTGCTAGCCGAGCGGGTGCTCACACGGCGCGCGCTCTCGGAATTTTTGCGTTCGATGGAGCAGCATTGGTCGACGCCCGCGGACCGTGGCCGCATCAACGCGGTGTATCCGAACAAGGACGGCGCGCGCGATATTCCCGACTTCACGCAGGCTTTTCTCGTTTGGGTTTGGACCTACTACACCGAGACGGGCGACCGGGCCTTTTTCCGAGAAAACTACACGAAGCTGAAGGACGTCGCCGACTACGTCGCACGCCACATCGATCCCGCCACGGGTCTCGTGACCGATCTCACCGGCGGCTCCGGCGCGTATAAATTTGGCATCGTCGATTGGCCGGCCTCGATGCGTTTCGGCTACGACATGAACACCTCCGCTCGCACGGTGATCAACGGCTGGGCTTACGCGGACTTTGATCTGATTTCCAAGATCGCTGGTGAGCTCGGTGAGCAGGCGGATCGCGAGGCTTACCGTGCCCGGGCGGAGGCGCTGAAAACCTCGATAAACGCGCGGCTGATCGGGCCGGAGGGCGTCTATGTCGATGGCCTCATGGCGGACGGAGCGCCGAGCGCCCACGCCTCGCAGCACGCGAACATGTTTCCGCTCGCGCTCGGCATCGTGCCGGAGGAGCGGCGCGCGGCGGTCGCCGAATTAGTGAAACGGAAAGGCATGAGCGTGGGAATGGTGACGGTGGGTTGGCTGATCCGGGCGCTTGGCGAGAGCGGGGAGGGCGATGCCTTGTTGGACCTATTCACCAACGCGTCTCAGCCGGGCTGGGCGAAGTGCCTCGCGAGCGGGGCGACGGCGACTTGGGAATCCTGGGACGCCGACCGCACAGGAGACAGTCTTTCGCACGCGTGGGGCGCGGCCGGTCTCGACGGGCATGTTCGTTACGTCCTCGGTATCCGCCCGCTCGCTCCCCAGTATGAATCGGTTCTGATCAAGCCGCTCGATTTCGGCGAAAAGCTTAAGTGGGCGCGGGGTCGGATCGCGACCGATCGCGGCCCGATTTCCGTGGAATGGAAACGTGGGGAGAGCGGCTATGAGCTGCAGGTCGATCTTCCGACGAACGTGGTCGCGACGGTCGAGATTCCCGCCGGTGCGGCGGCCGAACCGGCTCTGCGGCTGGACGGCGCGCCGATCGCCTTTGTCCGTCGCGACGCGCGGCTGGTCGTGGCGGTCGGTTCGGGATCGCATCGCCTCGTCCGCATCGATGCAGGCAAGGCGCGTTGACCGAGTCCTACCAGTCTCTGGGTGAATTGAGACTTGGGTGGGCGTGCGCGTGCCTGCCATGATGACCGGGAGTCAAGCGGGTAGCGTTGGGATTTTTGATGTTTGGTGTGCTTTTTGCGCGCGGGGTCGGTCCATGCGGAGCGCTACGACGCGAACCTGCTCGTGAACCGGCGCTGGTGCGGCACCGCGCCCTGGCGGAGTGAGACGGCGTGGAGCTGTCGGAGGCGGGTGGACGAGGGGCTGGCGGTCGAGACCGATCTCGTGCTCGCGCAGACCTTGGTGAGGAACCTGCCGGCCAACGCGTCGAAGTTCGCGAGCGGGAGCGTGCGCGTTCGCGTCGAGCGCGCGGCGGGCGAGGCGGGCCGGGCTCGGGTGACGGTGCGCGACGACGGTCCCAGTCTGCCCGCGGCGGTGGCGGCGGCTTTCGGCGCAAGTTTGGTGCGGGAAGCGTCGGCAGGCGTGGGCGGGTGTTATTTGGAGATGCGCTGGCGCCAGGCGAGCCAGACGACGGCGGCGGCGATCAGGTCGGTGCTCGCGACGGCGATGCGCAGCGGCAACGGGATGGGGAGCGGCAGCACGAGGACGAGAAGCGCGGCTCCGAGGAGGAACCACACGGCGACGCGAAGGAGTCGGAGGCTTTCGGGGGGAGTGGGCACGGGGAAAGAGCGGGGAGCGAGGAGCAGGGAACGTGAACGCGGACGCGGAGCAGGCGGAGCGGTGCGTGTTATGGGAGAGCGGGGGTGTTGGTCAGGGGGCGACGGGCAGGCGAAGGCGCATGGTGGTGCCGCCCGGGCCGGTGGCGTGGAGGGCGATGTCACCGTGGTGCGAGAGGAGGATGCGCTTGGCGATGGCGAGGCCGAGGCCGGTGCCGTCGGCGCGGCCGGAGAGGAAGCTGTCGAAGATGTGGTCGGCGATCTCGGCGGGGACGCCGCCGCCGGTGTCGATGACGTCGATCACGGCCTGGCGCGCGCCCTCGTGCTCTTCGGTGAAGGCGCGGACGGTGATGGCGCCGCCCTGGGGCATGGCGTGCGTGGAGTTGAGCAAGAGATTGAGGAGCACCTGTTGGAGCTGGCCCTTGTGGACGTCGACGTGGATGGGTTTCTCGGGCGGGTCGAAGCGGAGGCGGATCTTGCTCTGGGCGAGTTTGAGCCGGATGAGGACGAGGGTGTCGCCGATGATGTCGGCGAGGGACCAGCGCGAGTGGAGGGAGGAGGGGGCCTTGGCGAACTGGAGGACGCGCGAGACGATGGCCTCGAGCTGGTCGAGTTTTTCGCCGATGACGCGGACGTCGGTGCGCCGGGGGTCGTCCTCGGGGAAGTCGAGGCCGAGGTAGCCGTAGAGGAGTTTGATGACGGTGAGCGGATTGCGGATCTCGTGCGCGATCTCGGCGGCGAGGAGGCCGAGGGTGGTGAGCTGCTCGTTCTTGCGCAGGGTGTCCTCGCTTTGGAAGACGCGGGTGTAGAGGCGGGAGTTTTGGAGCGTGACGGCGGCGAGGCTGGAGAACGCGGAGAGCAGGCGTTTCTCGTCGTCGTTGTAGCGGTGGGGGTGGTCGGTGAAGACGCAAAGGATGCCGACGGCCTCGTTTTCCCAAAACATGGGGACGGCGAGAAGCGAGCGCAGGGCGGGGTGGCGGGGAAGGTCGACGACGTCGATGAACTCTGGCGACTGGACGTTGAGGAACTCCAGGTGGCGCCGGGTGGCAAGACAGGCGCCGACGAGGCAGGATTCGAGCGGGAGGTCGCCCTCGGGGAGACGCGCCTCGGCTTCGCCGGCGAGAGAGACGGCGCGCAGGCAGCGACGGGCGGGGATGTATTCGAAAAGCAGCGACGCGCGGGCGGAGAGCAGGCCCAGGGTGTCGCGCGTGATGGCGTCGTGCAGCTCCTGGCGTTCGAGCTTGGTGACGAGGGTGAGGCCGGCGGAGACGAGATTCTCGAGCTGACGGGCCTTGCCGTGGAGGTGTTGCAACTGCCAGAGGCGGAGGAGCACGTGGGTGCTTTCGGCGGCGAGGACGACCAGTGCGTCGAGATGGGCGGGGGTGAAGCCGCCGACGGTGTCGCTGTCGAGGTTGATGACGCCGAGGATCTGGCCGTTGTCGGGGATGAGGGGGGCGGCCATCTCGGAGCGCACTTCGGGCCGGACGGGAATGTAGCGCGGGTCGGCCCGGACGTCGGCGACGAGTTGCGGGCGGCCATGGCCCCCACGCTTTGAAGCTTCGTTTGTGAGTTATTGCAGCGTCGGGGCCGGGCTGGCCAGGCGCTGCACGGAGTCGCCCAGCGCGTCGAGGTTCGGGATC
>CBIHRE010000442.1:0-4684 GCA_966212385.1 uncultured Akkermansia sp.
CTCCCAACCACCTACCATGCCCCGCCCTTTTTGCTGAACTTCGGAGACACTACCCCCATTGCTTAGAGATCGAACCACGGGCGCAGGGACGCGCCCGTCCACCCACAGTCATAATACGTTCCAGCGTTGGAGTAAGCGGGAGTGATCGAACTCGCGGCTATTGCCGCCCCTCGACATCGGTGAGGGCCGGCGCAGAGCCGGACCGGGAAGAATCTAGGAACGTTCAGTGAGCCGTTCCATTAGTGGTTCAATCCGGTTTGGGTTCGGCGCAGTTGGCGCTTAGCGTTTATCGGCGATGACGGTGCCGCTTTCGCGCAGGGCCTGCGGGGGGATGCGTGTGAGCTTGCCGTCTCTTACCACGATCAAATCCGTGCCGGTCTGGATGGCGGTTTTGCGGGCCAGTTCCGCGGCGCGTTGCATGGCGGCGACCGAGGCGCGAAGGTCTGGGTCTTTGGCTTCGGAAATGTCTTTGGTATTCATCGGTTCTCTCCCCACTCCAGCAGGACCGGGCTGTTTCCGACGTTATCATATTTCGCCCACGCGTCCACCGCGGGTTTGTAACTCTGTTCGAAGTTGCGCAGTCCGGCGGCGAAGCGTCGGCGGATGACGTCTTCGGGGATGTGGTGACCGCCTTGGCTCACCCGGCCGGCCACGCGCGCGACAGCTATTTCGGGGGAGGGCAGCGAGAGGAAGAAGAGGCTGACGCGGTAGCCATCGGCTCGCCAGCGGCGGATGTGGGCGAGATAGCCGAGTCCGGAGCGCGTGGTTTCGAAGGCAAAACTTTCCCCGCGCCGGGCGCACTCGGCGATTTCCTCCAGCATGAGGCGTCCGGCTTTGATGGCGGCGGCCTCCGGGGCGAAGGGGGACAGGCCCGCCGCGATCAGGTCGGCGT
Organism: uncultured Akkermansia sp.; assembly: GCA_966212385.1. Classification (GTDB taxonomy): domain Bacteria; phylum Verrucomicrobiota; class Verrucomicrobiia; order Opitutales; family Opitutaceae; genus IMCC26134_A. The sequence continues at coordinate 893 of CBIHRE010000442.1, forward strand.
TGATGAAGCGCGGGCAGCGGGCTTCTTCGGGAAGGAAGGAGCGGGCGAAGGTTGTTTTGCCCGCGCCGTTGGGGCCGGCGATGATGATGATCTTCTTGCCCGGCTGCTTTTCGTTTTGATCGGTCATGCGGCGGTGATCCGGAGGGTGCGGAACGAATGGAAAGGAGAACGAGAACGATTACGAGAAGGAGAACGACTTGTGCGGCAGGTGCGTGGCCTGCCGCCGACGGAGTTGCCAGCGGTGCGCGTGGGGACTCAACCTCGCGGGCTATGACGCTCACTCTCGTTGTCCTGGCCGCCGGAATGGGGTCCCGCTATGGCGGGTTGAAGCAGATCGACCCGATGGGGCCGGGCGGGGAGACGGTGCTCGACTACACGGTCTACGACGCGGTGCGGGCGGGCTTCGGGCGGGTTTTGTTTATCATCCGTCGCGATTTCGCGGACGCGTTCAAGGCCTCGGTGGGCGGGCGCTTCGAGGGGAAGATCCAGGTGGATTATGCGTTTCAGCAGCTCGACATGCTGCCGGCGGGTTTCGCGGTGCCGGAGGGGCGCGAGAAGCCCTGGGGCACCGGGCACGCGGTGTGGTGCGCGCGCGAGCAATTGCACGGGCCTTTCGCGGTGGTGAACGCGGACGACTTTTATGGCGCGAAGTCGCTGAAGGCGCTGGCGGACTTTTTGCGCGCGGAAGCGACGGGCGGGCCGCCGACCTACGCGATGGTGGGCTTTCCGCTGGGGAACACGCTTTCGGAGAACGGAGCGGTGTCGCGCGGCGTGTGCTCGGTGGGCGCGGACGGCTTTTTGAAGGACATCGAGGAGCACACGGGCATCCTCGCGAGCGAGGTCGGGGCAGGGAAACGTTACGCGCCGGAGACGCCGGTCTCGATGAACTGCTGGGGCTTTGATGCGCGGGAGTTTTTGCCGCAGCTCGACCAGGCTTGGCGGGACTTCGTGGCGGCGCGCGGCCAGGAGCCGAAGGCGGAGTTTTATCTGCCGGCGGCGGTGAACTCGCTCGTGCAGACGGGCGCGGCACGGGTGCGCGTGCTGCCCACGACGGACAACTGGTTCGGCGTGACCTATCGCGAGGACAAGCCGCACGTGCAGGCGGCGCTGGCGGCGCTGGTGGCGAACGGGACGTATCCGTCGCCGTTGTGAGGGGCGGATTTGTGTCTACAGGAGGCAACGAAGGAAACGAAGAGAGCCTGAAGCCGAGGGGCGCTCTTGGTTAGCTTCGTTATCTCCTGTTGAAAAACCAATCTCGGAAGCGAGGATTTGGCCATGCCTGCGCTGACTTTCTCTCATCCCAAAGCCGACGTGTTTGTGCCCGCGGGCGGCGACGCGGCGGGGGCGCTGGCACGGGTGACGCATCTGTGCGTGGCGGCGCATCAGGACGACATCGAGATCCTGGCCTATGACGGGATTTGCGACTGCCTCGAGGCGCCGGAAACGAAGGCCTTTGGCGGCGTGGTGGTGACGAACGGGGCGGGGTCACCGAGGACGGGGTTGTATTCGAACTTCACCGACGAGCAGATGCAGGCGACACGGCGCGAGGAGCAGCGGGCGGCGGCGAAGCTGGGGGGCTACGCGATCCAGATCCAGTTGGCGCATCCGAGCGCGGAGGTGAAACGGCCGGGGCATGCAGGCGTGGCGGCGGATCTGGAGAAGATTTTTGGCGGCTGCTCTCCGGAGGTAGTTTATCTGCACCAGCCGGCGGACAAGCACGACACGCATGTGGCGGTGTTGCTGCGTTGCCTGGAGGCGCTACGCGCGCTGCCGGCGGAGCGGCGGCCGAAGCGGGTGCTGGGCGCGGAGGTGTGGCGCGACCTGGATTGGCTGGTCGACGCGGACAAGGTGGCGCTCGACAGCGGGCGGCGGCCCCAGCTGGCGGCGGAGTTGCTCAAGGTCTTCGATTCGCAGGTGACAGGCGGGAAACGCTACGACCTGGCGGCGCTGGGGCGACGGTTGGCGCATGCGACCTTCCATACCTCGCACGCGACGGATCGGCTGGGCGGGATCACGTGGGCGATGGATTTGACGCCTCTGGTGACGGACCCGACGCGGGACGTGGCCGACTTTGCGCTGGGGTATATCGAGCGATTGCGAGCCGACGTGGCGGGGCGGCTGGCGAAGTTTCGGTGAGGCGGGACGAGGCGCGGGTGGCCGCGTTTTTTAACCGCGAATGGACGCGAATAGACGCGAATAGCGGGGACTGTTTTGACTACGGATGGCGCGGATTGCTCGAGCGCTTATCATCCGTGAGAATCCGTGTGATCCGTGGTTAGGGATTGTGCGCTTGGGGTTTGCCAAGGAGGAGAGGGCGGTTTTGTGAAGGGACCATGAATGCCGTGAAACGCATGTGGGCCGTATTGGCGGGCTTGGGCGGGCTGGCGGCGGGCGCGCGGGGCGCGGAGCTGGCCTGGGTGGAGCTCGCGACGAGCGGTGCGCCAGCGAGCGCGGCGATTTTCTACGAGAAGACGTTTGGATGGACGGCGGAGCGGCTGGGCGAGGGCGATTGGGATCCGGTGGTCTTTCGCCGCGGGGATCGCGTGATCGGGGGCGTGGCGCATCGGCAGGGCGAGCGTCTGGCGAAGGCTCGGACGCGCTGGCTGGGCTTTTTCGCGGCCGAGGATGCGGTGGCGGTGGAAAAGCGCGCGGAGGAGGCGGGGGGGCGGGTGATCGAGGGCGAGCATCGTGGAGCGGCGGCCGGGGCGAAGCAGGTCTTGCTGGCCGACGCGGAGGGGGCGGTGTTCGGGCTCGTGTCGGGTTTGGCGGACGGGATTAAGGGCGGCCGAGGTGTCTGGCCGGTCGCGCTGGCGAACGACACGCCGGCGGCGGCGAAATTTTATCACGCGGTGCTAGGCGGCGAGGTGCGCGATGAGAAGCGGACGCCGATGTTTCGCGGCGATTTTTTGCTGATGGAGGACGCGCAGGCCTGGGCGGGCGTGCAGCCGGCGAGCGTGGGCGGGCGGGCCGGCTGGATTTTTCTCATCGGGGTGGCGGACATCGACGCGACGGTGAAGACGGCGCGAAAGGAGGGCGCGAAGGTGTGGCGCGAGCCGGTGGTCGATTTGATCGGCGGGCGCGTGGCGGTCCTTTCGGATCCGATGGGCGGCGTGTTCGGGCTTTATGAAACTTTGCCGGTGGCGCCGGCGAAGGCGACGGGCGGGGCCAAGGTGAGCTTTGAAGTGGAGGCGATTTCCAAATGAGCACGAGCACGACATGGGCGGGACGGAGCGGTATCGGCGGCATCGGCGCGCTGCTCGCGCTGGCGGGGCTGGCGGGATTGCTCGGTGGCTGCGCGACGACGGGCGAGGGCCCCGGGGCCGGGACGGCGGACTCGATGGGCGCGGCGAGCGTGACCAAGACTCCGGCCGCGGGGGTGGTCGAGCGGGATTTCTACGCCGACTGGTATGACTCGACGGCGGTGGTGTTGCCTCCGCCGACCGACGCGAAGGCGCGGCGCTGAGGGGGAGTTGCGGCCCGGCGAGCAACGACGCGCGCGGCGCGGGGCTCCCGTTCCGCGCTCGTCTTGGTTGGGATGGCGGCGTGTATTTGCGCCGCCCCCTTTGCCCCGCCATGAAGTTTCCTCCTCGCCTGTGGATTATCGCCGTCGCCCTGTTTTCGGGGCTTTGCACGGGGGCTCGCGCCGTGAGCTGGACCAGCGCGGCGACGGGCGGGACGGGCAGGTCGGGCGTCATGCGGACAGCGTGCCAGACCCCGCGACACGCCCGGGACGGCACGCGGACTTGTCTCGTCGTACCCGATCGGGGACGGTGGAACGGGTAAGCAACCGCT
>CBIHRE010000443.1:0-4683 GCA_966212385.1 uncultured Akkermansia sp.
CGCTCAACTCCGCCCGCGCGAAACGCAGCGGGGCAAATTGCGGCGAGGTCCAGGCGGGATCGGCGCGCGTCGTTCCGTAATCGAAAACGTAGCGCTAGTGGTTGCCCCGGATAATCGGGCAACCCAACGCCTTCACACGTCGCCAACACGCCGCCGAATCGGGGCCTCCGTCGACGATATCGCCCGCGACGATCAACCGATCCGGACGCAGGGTCTCGATCTCGGCGAGCGCGGCCTCGAGCGCGGGCAGGTTCCCATGGATGTCGGCGATAAGCACGAGGCGCATGGCCGCACGATGCGCCTGCGCGGCGCGCCTCGCCAAGACAAAGTCGCGCGAAAGCACGCGCCGGCGCGACGCCCATCGGTGGCGCAGGCTTCTTGGTCGCTCAAAGCTTCGCCGCCGCGGCCTCGTCCACCATCCAGATCACGCGATCGGCGCAGGTCTTGAGCAGTTGCGAAGGCACGTTCAGCAGATCGGCCGGACCGCGATGCACGCGATGCAGCGCCTCGGCCTTGCCGGCTCCGAGGGCCATCACGACGATCTTGCCACAGGCGCGAAGGCCGCTCGGCGTGATCGTGAGACGCCAGCCTTTGCCCGGCACCTCCTGGCCGCCGAAGAGGAGGCCGCCGTCGTCCTTGAGCAAGGGCGTCTGCGGAAACAGCGAAGCGGTGTGGCAATCGTCTCCCATGCCGAGGAAGCAGAGGTCGTAGGCGCGGCCGGGACCGGCGAGGATGAGCATGGTCTTGCGATAGGCTTCGGCCGCTTCGGCGACCGGCCAGGCGACCATCCAGGGCAGGCGGCGATCGGTGGGCACGCCGAGGGGGGCGAGAAGCTGGCGCTCGGCGTTGCCAAAATTGCTGTCCGGACTGCTCAACAGCACGTGACGCTCGTCGCTCACGGTGAAGTGCGTGCCGGAGACCAGCTCGGCAGGCAGCGCCTTCGTCTCGACGCACCACTTATAGAAAGCGGCCGGCGTGCTGCCGCCCGTCAGCGCCCAGAGGAAACGTCCCGCCCGGGCCGCTTGCTGCGCGGCGAGGGTGATCTTCAGGGCCTCCCCGAAAAGCTCGGACTGGGAAGCCACTACAACACGGCCGTAATCGGAAGGAATCTCGCGCATAAACCGTCAACGCTGCGCTCCGCCGTTCCGGCGCAAAGCCCAAAATGCGCGCGGATTTTTCATGCTAATCCCGCGGGCACCTTGTGCCGATGACATGGAGGATGAGCCCCTCTCCCTCGCTTCGCCTCACGACCCGGACACATCGCCTTTGCCCGGCGCATCTGGCCGCTCCCATGCTGCTGCTCGCCATGGGTTGCGCCCATCCCGAGTCACGGGGCCCGGAGACGGGAAGGGCGACCGTGCGCATCCGCAACTTAAGCGATTTCGAATGGCTGGTCGCGTTGGAGCCTGTCGGGAGCGCCGCCAACACGGGCGCCACCAGCCAAGCCCCGTCCAAGTGGCGCCTGCCGCCCAACTCCGAGCGGACCGTCGCCGTTCCCGCCGGAGCCTACCGCTTGCGTCAAAACTTCGACGAAACGAACGCCGGGACGAACGCGATCCCGCCGGCAACCGAATCCGATGCCGATCCGGTTCACCTCGTCGCCGGGCGCAGCTACACCTGGCCTCTCGCCACGCTCTTGTCCGCACCCGAAACCGCCCTTCCATGAGCGAAGAGGTGGTGCGCTGGCGGGTCGACGAAGCGGCAAACGCGGCGACGCTCGTCCGCGAACTGCCCCTGCACGCGTTCTGGACGCTGCTCGCGCCGAGTTTCCGCTGGGTGCTCCTGCCTCCGCAGCGACGCGCCGGCGGAGAAGAAATCACCTGGGAGTGGCAATCGCCCGCCCCGCCGCGGACGCCTGAAGCGGCCGACCTCGAGGACATCCGACTCCGACTGCGGGACGGCCTCGATCTCCTTGAAGAGGAGCTTCAACGCCACCCGGCCCTGCCCGAGCGACTCTCGGCGGACGAGTTGGTCGACGCGATGAAGGAGGCCTTGCAGGAACTCCGTTTCGGCTCCGACGACACCCTCGCCGCCTTCGCCGTCCACACCACGCGTGGCTGGATGCTACGCAGCTGGGGCTTCGCCACGCCGTCTCCCGCGCAGGCGGAGGGCGATGCCGCGGAGGGCAGATCCGATTCGCCCGCCACGCTACCCGCCCGCCTCGCGCCACCGCGCAAAGGCAAACCGGTGCGGCGCATCCTTGCGCGACGCTTGCGCGCCGGAGCGCTCGGCGCGGTCCTCGCCCTCGCCTTGGCCGCTTTGGCCCCACGCTGCGCACATAGCCGCGTCGAGGAAAACACTCCCGCCGATCCCGGTCCTGCCGCCGACGCCCTTGCCCCCACCGCCGCAACACCGCCCGCCGCGCAGGCCGCATCGCCGACGAAAACCCAGGCAGAACCGATCAGCTCGGCGGGTGGCCAACCGGGGAATACGCTCGGCGCATCCTCCGCCCCCTCTGTTTCTCCTAGCTCTGCGCCGCTTGGCTTGCCGCCTTCCGCTCATCCCACTGAAGCGGTCTCGTCGCTACCGCTCGCGATCACCGGTTCGATGGCGTCGATGCCAAACGAGCAAGGCGCGCCAGCCGCTCCGCCGTCCAAATTAGCCGGAAAGCCGGAAGCCCCGCCTCCGCCCGCGATTTTCGACAGCAACACCGATTCGGGAGGCGCTCCCGCGTCCGATACGGTCTCCAAGCTCGCCACAGCTCCCGAATCGCAAAAAAACGGGCCTCCGGACACATCCGATGCGTCAGCAGCTACTCCCGGACTCGCTCAAGAGCGTGTCCTGACACCGGAGCGATCCGCTGGCGTGTCCGGAACCACACCGCCCGCAGCGATGCCAAAGCCCTTTTCTGTGGAGGCCCGCGAAGCCTCCGAGCCCCCGGCTCGGCCCACTCCGCAAACGAACCGAAGGAACCTCGCCGCCTCGCCCGCCACCGCAACCGACGCTTCCTCGGAATCCGTATTTCCTACCGTGCCGCCAGAACGAGAGGTGAACCCTAGCGGCAACTCCGGCGCGACCGAGTTCGGCGCCGCCGTTCGCGTCTCAGGCAGGAATGGGTTTGTCCCTGCCGACGTCGCGCCCGAGCCACCTCCGAGGCGTGACACGGCAGCCGCCGCCGACGCCACCATCGAAGGCGCCGATGACCTTCGCCTCTTTTTCAGCGGGCGTCCGATGCCTTGGCGTCTCGTGCTCGAGCGCGACGCCCCCCTGCCCACCCGCCCGAGCGAGGGAAACGGAGAAGAGGAAATGCGCGCGGCCCGGATCGCCGCTTGGGCGAAAGCGCGGACGCTGTTGCCTCCGATCTTCCGCACACGCGAAATCCGCGTCGGCTGGAGTTTTTCCATAGCGCCCGAAGCCTCCGCCAAGCCGCCCTTTTCCTGGCGGGACGTCCGCACCGGTGAGACGCTGGCAGACACTCTGGCAACGACGAGCAACGACACGGCGCGCATCGGATGGCGCGATGTCGACACAACCGACGTCGACGCGCTGCTCATCGACAAGGAGGGACGGGCGCTGGCGCGCGTGCGTCGCGTCGTCGCGGAAAATCGTTCCGAGATCAGAAAAAGCGCGGCACTGGCTGACGCCCGACCGTGGTTTTCGCTCCGCATCCTGGAAGGCGACGACGCGGCGGGCATCACCGCGCCGGCCGGCTGGGGATTACAGAGGATAAATGACGAGCTCGTCGCCGACGGCCCCGCGGAAGCGAGCCGCTTTCGATGGGAACACCCGGCCTCGGGTTGGGTGCTCCACGGCGGCTACTCGCGCGATACGCGCTGAGCGGCCAACCCGTTTAGAAAAACATCGCCTCGGCGAGCGCGGCCTCGGGGCTGAGCAGGCTGATGGCGGTGTTGAGCTCGGTGCAGGATCCTCCGACGCGGGCGAGAAGAGAGGCGCAGCCCTTGGCGAAGTCGCCCTGGAAACGCACGCTCTGCGCGTTGGCGTAGTTGAACACCACGTCGACCAAGTCAGCCGCAGCCGAAGCGTCGGCCTGCACCGTGGCGCGCAACGAAGGAGCGGCGCCGCAGGCCACGAGGCGGGCGCGCGACCACTCGGCGAGCACCCGGGCCTCGGCTCGGCGGGCCGAACCGTGACGCACGACCACTTCGGAAACTCCGTCGGCGAGCACCGCCGGCGCGTGGGCGCTGAGGAACTGGCCGATCGTCTGGCGCACCGGCAGGAGGCGGGCCTGCACCAGATCGCGGACATTTTCCGGGCGTGGCCAAGCGACCTCGCCTTGATCCTCGGGCGGCACCATCGAGCGGTCGATCAGGACGCGCTTGGCCTTGGTGAGGAGGTATTGGTAGGCGCCGAGTTTCGCGGAGGACGCGAAGTTGTGCGCCCAGTAATAAAGCGGCAAATCGGTCGAGAGACAGGTGGAAACCTGGTTCTCAAGGAAGACGCGCGCGGCGGTCGGGTAGTTGAGGATGACGAATTCGCAGCAGCGAAGGTCGCCGCGGGTTTTGCCGGGATGGCACTCGCCGTAGATCTTGGCGCGGATCGTGGCTTCCTGCGCGGTCTCGTCGCGCGTCGGGCAGAGCACGACGACGCGGCAAGGATAGCGCTTGGAAAAACGCACCGCGGTCTGGAACTGCGCGATGGCGTCCGCCGGCGTGGTGTGCAGGCCGAGGTGCAGGACGAAGTTGACCTGCGTGGCCTTGGAATCCTCGCCGGGCTTGGCGAGGG
>CBIHRE010000444.1:0-4667 GCA_966212385.1 uncultured Akkermansia sp.
TCTTCGAGGCCAAGGTCAACGCCATCAATCCCGAGGTCGACGCCACCTCTCGCAATGTCTTCCTCCAGGCCACGGTCGCCAATCCCGAGGAACGCCTCCGCGCCGGCATGTTCGCCCGCGTCGAGCTCCAGCTCCCCGCCGCGGCCCCCTCCGTGGTCATCCCCGCGACCGCGGTGGCCTACGCCCCTTACGGCAACTCCGTCTTCGTGATCGGCCAGATCAAGGGCGAGGACGGCAAGGAGTTCCTTGGCGCCACCCAGCGTTTCGTGAAGCTCGGTGTCTCGCGCGGCGATCTCGTCGAGGTCGTCGAAGGGCTCAAGGCCGGCGAAGTCGTCGCCTCCGCGGGCGTGTTCAAACTCCGCAACGGCGCTCCCGTGTTGATCAACAACACCGTGCAGCCCTCGGCCACCACCACGCCCAAGCCCGCCAACACCTGATTCCCGCCGGGCGCGTCGGGCATCCGCCCCGAGCGCCCGCGTTTTTCACCGGCCGCCCGGCCGTCCGTCTTCCCGAACATCGAACGTCCCTCCGCTTCCGCGCGAGGCCCACCCATGCTCCAGAAAAGTTTCACCGACCTGTTCGTCCGCAAGCCCGTCATCGCGCTTGTGGTGAACATCATCATCCTCGTCGTCGGCCTGGTTTCCTACAGCCGGCTGAACGTCCGCCAGTATCCGCGCTCCGACAGCGCGGTGGTCAACGTCACCACGACCTACTTCGGAGCCAGCGCCGACACCGTGCGCGGCTACATCACCACCCAGCTCGAGAAGGTCATCGCGAGCGCCGACGGCATCGACTACATCGAGTCCGAGAGCCGCTCCGGCATGAGCACGATCAAGGTGTATCTGCGGCTTAACTACGACACCAACGCCGCGCTCGCCCAGATCTCCTCCAAGATCGACCAGGTCCGCAGCGAGCTGCCGCCCGAGGCCGAGGCGCCCGTGATCAACGTCGAGTCGAGCGACAGCCGCTTCGCCTCGATGTATCTCAGCTTCTACTCGAACACCCTCGAGCAAAACCAGATCACCGACTACCTCAACCGCCTCGTCCAGCCGCAGGTCTCCGCCATCAAGGGCGTGCAGCGCGCCGACGTGCTCGGCGCCCGCATCTTCGCCATGCGCGTCTGGCTCAAGCCCGCCGAGCTCGCCGCCCGCGGCATCAGCCCGGCCGAAGTGCGCGCGGCCCTTTCCGCCAACAACGCCCTAGCCGCCGTCGGCCAGACCAAGGGCTCGATGATCCGCGTCAGCCTCGTCGCCGACACCGATCTCGCCAGCGTCGACGAGTTCCGCCGTCTCGTTGTCGCCGAGCGCAACGGCGCCATCGTCCGGCTCGCCGACATCGCCGACATCGACCTCGGCGCGGAAAGCTACGACGACGAGGTCCGCTTCGGCGGCCAGAAGGCGACCTTCATGGGCATCTGGGTCCTGCCCTCCGATTCGACCGTCGAGGTCATCAAACGCGTCCGCGCGGCGCTGCCCGCCATCGAGGCCGGGCTGCCCTCCGGTCTCTCGATGAAGGTCGGCTACGACGCCACCGCCTACATCGACGACGCGCTCAAGGAGATCGTGAAGACCCTGATCGAGACGCTCCTCATCGTCACCGTGGTCATCTTCCTCTTCATGGGTTCCCTGCGCTCGGTGCTCATTCCCATCGTGGCCATGCCGCTCTCGCTCATCGGCGCGATTTTCCTGATGCTCGTCATGGGCTTCACGATCAACCTACTCACGCTCCTGGCCATCGTGCTCGCGGTGGGCATCGTGGTGGACGACGCGATCGTGGTGGTGGAAAACGTCGAGCGTCACATCCGCGAGGGCGCCAGCCGCATGGACGCCGCCATCCTCGGCGCCCGCGAGCTCGTCGGCCCGGTCATCGCGATGACGATCACGCTCGCCGCCGTCTACGCGCCGATCGGCTTCCAAGGCGGCCTCACCGGTGCGCTTTTCCGCGAGTTCGCCTTCACGCTCGCCGGCGCCGTCACGGTTTCCGGCTTCGTCGCCCTCACGCTCTCCCCGATGATGAGCGCCTACCTGCTCAAGGACCACGCCCACGAGAACGAGGGCCTGTCCGGCAAGATCAACCGCGGCTTCGACGCCGTGCGCAACCGCTACGACGCGCTGCTGCGCTTCTGGCTCGAGCCCGCCCGCCTTGGCTGGTTCGGCGCCTGCGTGTTGTCGCTTTTCTTCACACCCTTCCTGCTGCTCTTCCACTGGAGCAATCGTCGCGCGGGACGCCCCACCCAATGGGTGCCCTCGATAACGATCTTTTCGATCCTGCTCACGCTGTTGCTCGCCCCGTTCGTCAAGTTCGCCCAGCACGAACTCGCGCCGCCCGAGGACCAGGGCATCGTGTTCAGCATCCTCCTCCCGTCGCCCACCGCGACGATCGAGCAAAACCTGCTCTTCTCGAACGAAGTCCAGAACATGTTCGAGAGCATCCCCGAGTATGAGACCTCGTTCCAGCTCACGAGCACCAACATGGGCTTCGGCGGAGCGATCCTGAAACCTTGGTCCGAGCGGCAGCGCACGGCCCAGCAGCTTCAGCAGGCGCTCATGGGCGACGCGGCCAAGATCGCGGGTCTGAACGTGGTGATGACCACGCCGCCGCCGCTGCCATCGGGCGGCGACAAGCCGATCGAATTCGTCGTGCGCTCCACCGCCGACCACCGGCAGATGTATGAATTTTCCCAGGCGCTGAACGCGTTCGCCATGGGCGAGGCCAACACGCCCGGGCAGCTTCCCACCTTTTTCTTCGCCGATTCCGACCTGAAGTTCGACCTCCCGCAGGTCGAGATCGAGATCGACAAGGAAAAGGTCGCCTCGATGGGGCTCAATCTCAGCGAAGTCGCGCGGGATCTCGGCTCCATGCTCGGCGGCGCCTACGTCAACCGCTTTGTCAACGACGGGCGCAGCTACCGCGTCATTCCGCAGGTCGAGCGCGGCCAGCGGCTCAACGCCGAACAGCTTCTCGAATACCAGATCACCGGCCCCGGCGGGAAACTCATCCCGCTCGGCACCATCGCGACTCTCCGCGAGACCGTCGAGCCGCGCGTGCTCAATCGCTTCCAGCAGCTCAACTCGGTGAAGATCACCGGCGTCGGTCCCTCCATCGACGGCGCGCTCAAGAAGCTGGAGGCCAAGGCGGCCGAGATACTCCCTCCCGGCTACTCCATCGACTACGGCGGCGAATCGCGCCAGCTCCGCAAAGAGGGCGCCGCTCTCTGGCAGGCCGGCGTGCTCGCGCTGCTGCTCATTTTCCTCGTGCTCGCGGCCCAGTTTAACTCGTTCCGCGATCCCTTCGTGATCCTCCTCGGGTCGGTGCCGCTCGCCGCCGTCGGCGCGCTCCTGCCGATCTTCCTCTGGAAAACCACGCTCAACATCTACTCGCAGATCGGCCTGATCACGCTGGTGGGCCTGATCGCCAAAAACGGCATCCTCATCGTGGAGTTCGCCAACTCGCTCCAGGAGCAGGGCGTCGCCAAGCTCGAGGCCATCCGCCGCGCCGCCGCCACCCGTCTGCGCCCCGTGCTCATGACCTCGGCCGCGACGGTCTTCGGCCACATCATGCTGATCTTCGTCTCCGGTCCTGGCGCCGCCGCCCGTAACTCCATCGGCTGGGTGCTTGTTGTCGGCATGGCCGTGGGCACTGTGTTCACGCTCTTTGTCGTCCCGGCCTTCTACGTCCTGATCGCCAAGGACCACGCGAAGACCGCCGGGACGGCCGCCGATCCCGACACGAATCCCGCCGCCGCGCCGACGCACGCCTGAACCCTCCAACAATACTATCCCATGCAAAAGTCTTCTTTCGCCGCCCTCTTGCTCGCCGCGTCCGTCGCGCCGCTTGGTGCCGTCGATCTTCCGGTCGTCGGGCCGCTCGCTCCCACCGAGGCGATCAAACGCGAACCCGCGGCGCCGCCCGAGCCGGTCAGCCCGAGCGTGCCTGAGAAGCTCACGCTCGACCAGGCCCTGCGCTTCGCCCTCGAGAACAACTATTCCATTCGCCAGGCGCGCGAACGCCTGCGCGAGCAGGAGGGCCTTATTGTCGAGGTTCGCGCCGACGCTCTGCCAAACGTCACCGCCGAGGGTAGCTACACCCGCGACGACAAGGATTTCGTCTCCTCCGGCGGACGCGGCTACCAGGACTGGACCGTGGGCATCTACGTTCGCCAGCTCATCTACAGCGGCGGAGGCGTGAAATCCGCGCTCGATGCCGCGAAGACCACCCGCGAGGCCGCCGCGCTCGACATCCAGGCGGTCGTCGACGAGGTGCTTCTCGGCGTGCGCACGCGTTTCGCGGATGTCTTGCTCGCCCGTGAACGCATCCAGGTTCAGGAGCAGAGCGTGAATCTGCTGCGCGAACAGCTCCAGACGGTGAAGAACCGTTTTGAGGCCGGCAGCGTCTCCCAGTTTGAGGTGCTCACCGCCGAGGTCGCCCTAGCCAACGCCCAGCCCGCGCTGATCAACGCCCGCAACTCCTTCCGCATCGCGATCGACGAGCTGCGCCGGGTGCTCGGCTACCGTGGCGGCTTCGGCGCCGATTTGCAGAAAGTGCCGGAGTTCGAGGGGGAACTGCGCTACGAGCCGGCGAGCTACGATCTCGAGGCCTCGCTCGCCGCCGCCAAGGCGAAGCGCCCGGAGCTGCTGCGCCTGGAGCAACTCCAGTCCGCCCGCGAG
>CBIHRE010000445.1:0-4667 GCA_966212385.1 uncultured Akkermansia sp.
CAAGCCCGACATCCTCGAGCGCTGGTGGAACGGCAAGCGCGTCCGCTGGCTCGAGCAGAACGTCGCCTCCCTCAAGTCCCAGCTCCAGCCGCGCTATCGCGTCGAGCTCCGCGCCGAGGACGCCCCCGGCGGCGGCGAGGACATCCTCGGCGATTCCGAAACCCACGCCGGCCTCGACCCGCTCATGAAACAGGCACTCGAGGTCCTCGCCGCCAACGGCCGCGCCAGCACGAGCTACCTCCAGCGCCGCCTCCGCATCGGCTACAATCGCGCCGCCAGCCTCATCGACGAAATGGAAAAGCGCCGCTTCATCGGCCCCCAGGTCGGCAACAACCCGCGCGAGATTTACGTCCAGCCCGGCGACCTCCACCTCGACTGACGCCGTTCGCGCCCACGCCGTCCGGCGCGCTCGTCCACCGCGGACCGCCCTTGCCCGAGCGCCCCTCGAAGCCGGGATGCAGCGCCCGGAACGCGTTACCGTCCTCCTTCAAAAGCGCCGCCAGGGTCTCCGGGATTTTCTCCCGGATCTCCACTCCGTCGAAAAACAGGATCTCCGGCGCGAAGGGCCCGTCCGGCAGCGCCTTCACCGCCACCTGATCGGGCGAGATGCTCTGCCGCCCCAGCATCCGGCTCGTCGGCCACGCGATCTCGGGAAACACCACGTAGGCCAGCTCCGAGCACACGATGCGCCGGTCGCTCTCCACATCGAAGTTGAAGTCGTATTCCTTCCCGATCTGCGCGAAGGCCCGCTTCACGTTCTTCGCCGTCTCCTCGGGCGCCATGGCCGCCCGGCTCCGGATGACCAGCAGCTCGTCGATGTTCAAAAAGTGCTCCAGCGTGTTCAGCTCCACGCCCGGCCGCAGCGCCTCGACGATGCACGCTCCTTGGCGAATCCGCTCCTGATGCGGCTTCACCAGCGGGTCGTCCCAGAGGCCCAACGCTCGGAGCTCCGCCTCGTTGCCCACCCACACCGCCACGTGCCCGTAGTGCCCGGGGATCGATTTATCGGTCAGGCGGAACGGCGTCTTCTCCAAGAGCACATCCAGCGGCCGCAGTCTCCCCTGCAAAGCCGCCTTCGTCTCCGCGTCCAACTCGCGCAGATAACCGGAGCGCGACTCCACCAAGCCCAACGTGTTTCCCACCGCCATGCTCGTCACATGCGTCATGCTTTTGCCCGTCGTTGAAAACGAATCCGTCACCGCCGCCACCGACGCATACCCGCCCGCCTTCCATTCGTTCACCAGCCGGGCCGAAAGTCTCTTGCTGAAGAACACATAGGCCGGGCTCTGCGCGATCACCTCGTCGAGAAACGCCTCGTCCGCCGACCGCTCCGCCGCCAGCGCGCCCTCCGCCCGGTGCCACACCACCGCCCTGGCCAGCCGCTGCCGGTTGGCCGGCGATAAAAACCGCAGCGTCGCCGCCTCGATCTCGCCCTCGATCGACGGCCGGTCCGTTTTCAGCAGACGCCTCAGCTTCGTGATCTGGAAATACGGTTCCACCCCGATCGCGTAGTCGTCGTGCTCCACCAAGGCCGCCGCCAGCGCCAGCTTGGTCTGCGTCCGCGCGAGCGCGTCCGAGTTCAGCATCGGAGCCGCGCGCGCCCACGCCTCTTCGCCCTGCACGTCGACGAGCGCCCGCCAGCGCCGCGACAAAAACACATAATCCTCCGCCCCCGCGTAAAGCGTCGTCAGATCCGCGCTAGAAAGCGTGCCGCCGTCGATCTTCTTCCCCGTGGCCTCGAGGTAACGCTCCGCGCGCCCACGCCATTCCAAGGAACGCTCCAACAGCTCCCGCGCGGTGCGAAGATCCCCCGCCAACACCTCCGCGCGCGGCGGCAGACCCGTCGCCCCGGAGGCCGCCACCGGAGCCAGCACGCCACCCACCGCGAAGCCCAACAAAACCAGCCAGAAACGGAAACGCATGATGCGCAGAGGCTGGAAGAAACGACCTTCGGAGCGCGAAATTATTTCCGCCGTTTCACCACTACCTCGGGAACGGCTTATAAAAAAGTTGCAAATACAGGTAAGGCATTATCCCTAGGCGCCTCCTTCCGCTACAACTATGCATTTGACCAAATACCGCTCACGTGCCCTCGCCGCGCTCGTCCTAGCAGCCATCTCCGCATCGACCGCCTCTGCGCAAATCATATTGAATGGCAGCTTTGAAAGCCAAGCCGTCGACACCACGGTTACCGCCACCACGTCTCCGAATTCGAGCGTGTTCTCGAATTGGACCGTGGCCACCACCACGTCCTCCAGCCTCTTCACGATCGTCGACACCAACTCGAACTCCGGCAACTTCCCCGACGCCGTCAACGGCACGCGCTACTTGGCGATCAACGGCGCAAACAGCTCTGCGGGCGTCGCCTTTATTTATCAGGATTTTGTCACCACGCCCGGAACCGCCTACGTCGTTGGCTTCAGCGCCGGGCGTGGAGCGAACGCCGGCGGTTCCTTGGGCATTCGGGGGGAAACGTATAACGTCAACGCGGGATCCATCACCGGCGGCGTCTTGGGCTCGGCGTCTTCTTTAAGCAGCGTGGCTGGCTCGCAGTTTTATTCGCCCTCCACGTTTAACTTCACCGCCACCGGCACCACCACTCGTCTGATTTTTTCGGATATCTCCGACTCCACCACAAACGTCGACGTCCTTCTGGATAACGTGACCGTGACCGCTGTTCCCGAGCCTTCAGCCTATGTTGCACTGACTGCCATGGCCTCGCTCGGCTTCTGCGCGCTTCGTCGCCGGACTCGCTCCGCCTGACCGACTCCCGAAATCCTGTCCCAAGAAGCGGACGCCCGGATATTCCGGCGTCCGCTTTTTTATGTCCGGCACAGAGCCGACGACAAATTTGCGCGATGCGCCAAATTCCCTCTTTCGCCCCGCCCACCGGCGTGGCATCCACCCCTTCCCTCTCGAAATGGCCGCGCCGGAAACCCACACGCCCGATTCTCTATTCGCCCGCATCCGGCGCGACGGCGTGCGTCGCACCGCGCAGGCGCTCCGCAAGCCGCCCCTCCCCTCCACGCTTCTCCAAGCCCTCGCCGAGCTCCCTCCCGAGGACGCCCCGGAGGCCCTCCACTTCGTCGCCGCCTACCCGCTTGCGCCCAGCCATCTCCTCGAAAGCCTCGCCGCGCGCCACCCCGAGCCCGAGCTCCTCGCCTATCTCGCCACCAATCCGCGCACGCCTCCGCACCTCCTGATCGAGCTCGCCGCGCACCCCGCCGCCGAGGTCCGCGCCCAGGCCGCGCAACACCCGCAACTCCCCGCCCGCGAACTCCTCGCCCTCGCCGAAGACGCCGAGCCCTCCGTCCGCCGCTCCCTCGCGACCAACGCCTCTCTCCGTCTTCCCCAGCAAGCCCGCCTCGCCACCGACGCCGAGCCCTCCGTCCGCGCCGCCCTCGCCGGCCTGTCCGCCCTCGCCGCGCCCGCCGCCCTCGTCCTCGCCATCGACGACAGCGCCATCGTCCGCCTCCACACCGTCGCCTCCGCCCCCGCCGACGACGAGACCCTCACCGGCTGGGCCGCCACCGACGAGGAAGACGTTCAACTCGCCCTCCTCCGTCGCCGCCAGCTCCCCGAGACCGCCGAACGCCTGCTCCTGCAATCTTCCCACGCCTCCGTCCGCCGCGCCGCCCGCGAAAACATCGAGCCCGACGAGATCGACCTCCTCCACTTCGCCACCTCCGGCGATGTCGAGGAACGCCGCTGGGTGGCCGCCCGCCGCCGTCTTCCCCGCCCGCTCCAGCGCCTCCTCGCCCAGGACAAGGAGGCCTCCGTCCGCGGCGCGCTCGCGGGCAACCCCGATCTCGATCCCGGCATCGCCGCCTACTTCGTCGACCTCGCCGACGAGCCCGCCTGCCTCGCCCTCGCGGGAAACCCGTCCGTCTCCGAAGACCTGATACAAGGCGTCGCCGCCACCCGCCGCCCCGCCGTCCTCGCCGCGCTCGCCTACCGGCCGACGCTCGATCCAGAGATCGCCACGCTGCTCGTCACGCGCAGCCCCGTCTTCCGTCGCCACTGGGCCGCGCAAGACCGTCCCCTTCAAGGCTTGGACGCCGAGACCGCCCGCGCCCTCGTCGCCGATCGCATGCCCGGCGTGCGCGCCCTCGGCGTCGCCGGCCACGCCTGGCGCCGCGCCGACCTCTACGATTTTTTCCGCGATCCCGTCGCCCGCGTCCGCCTCGCCGCCGTGCGGCATCCGAACGCCGCCGACGAGCTTCTCTCCGACGCCCTCTCCGATCCCGCCGAGGAAGTCTCCGCCGCCGCCCGCGACGCCCAGGCCGCTCGCGCGGAAGCCCGCCGAGCCGAAGCCACCCGGGCCGCCGAGGCGGCTCGTCGTCCCCGAACCGCCGCCGTCGCGCCCGCCACGCCTCGCGCCGAACCCGCGGCCGTCTCCATTTCCTTCGCTCGCCCCTCGACCTCCGCCGCGCCTGCGGCCGACCAGGGCCTCCTCGGCAAACTAAAGCGCCTTTTCCGCTGATCGCCCTCCCACCCCTTCTTCCCTTCTTTTCCGTCCCTTTTCCGACATGGCCAAGAAACCCAACCTCACCGCCCTCACCTTCCGCGACCTCGTGCTGGGCTCCGACGCCGAGACCCTGCGCCAGGCCCTCGAGGCCCGCGTGCGCATCGACGAGCTCATCGCCGAGCGCCAGGCCGCCTACGAG
>CBIHRE010000446.1:0-4641 GCA_966212385.1 uncultured Akkermansia sp.
TGCCCGTCACCTTTTACCGCGACACAAAAGACCTGCCCGCCTTCGAGGACTACGGCATGGCCAACCGCACCTACCGCTACTACGCCGGCAAGCCCCTCTACGCCTTCGGCCACGGCCTCAGCTACACCACCTTCGACTACAAAAAAATCACCCTCTCCGACCGCCGCGTCCGCGCCCGCGACACCGTCCAGGTCTCGGTCACCGTCAAAAACACCGGCCCCCGCGACGGCGACGAAGTCGTGCAAATCTACGCCACCGCCAAAAAGGCGCCCGTGCCCATGCCCCTGCGCCAGCTGGTCGGCTTCGCCCGCGTGCCGCTCAAGGCCGGCGAAACGAAAACGGTGAACATCGACCTCCCCGTCGAGCGACTCCACCGCTGGGACGAGACCACCGACCGCTACGTCGTGGACCCGGGCTCATGGACCCTCGCCACCGGCCCCGCCTCCGACCGCACGCTCCGCTCCGCCACCCTCGACGTGCGCCGCTGAACCGAGCGGCGCCCACCCCGCCTACTCCGCGCCACCGACCCACGCCATAAGAGGCCCTCGTAAGTCTGTATGCGTAGCCGCAAAAACAAGCTCGCCTTGTTAGATTTATCGATCAATCAAATTATATCGCCTTGCCCTGCGTCGCTTTTTATAGCGAGCGAAGGACACCCCCGCCCTGCGCAAAGCCCCGGTTTCCAGCCCGTTGATCCCCAATGAAAAACCACAAACACCACACCCCTGCACAAATCCGATCCCTGCTCGCCGCCTGCGCGATGCTTTGCTCCGCCACCGGCGCTTTTGCCGTTTCGCCCCTATATCAATGGAACTTTAACAACTCCAACGGCGCCAACACCGGAACCGCGACCGGCGGAACGCTCGCCCTCGACGTCGGCATCGTCTCGGGCTCGACAGGATATGCCGCCGGGTCCTTTTCCGGGGCCGGCGTGTCGGGCACCGTGAACGACAAAGCGCTCAACGCGCAAAATGCCTACGACCAATACTGGAGCGGAGCGAGCTACAGCCCGATCACCAATGCGGCTTCGGTCGCTTCCATCGACCTCTCCGGAGTCACGCAGTTCACGATCACCCTCTGGGTAAAACGGGACGGCAGCCGAAACGTGGATCTGCTCAACATCGGATCCACCGCCGCTCCGGGACGCGCCTCCAATCCGGGTATCACCATCGGCCTCAACGACACTTGGGATAACAATAAAATCCACGTCGGGGTAAACGGCTACTCGGCGAGCACCGGCGATTTGTGGAGCCCCGGCACCGACAACGATTGGTGTTTCCTCGCCTTCGCTTACGACGGGAACGGGCAAGTTTGGTGGGATCCCGCGATGCAGGCCCTTTACGGCGCGCACGCCAACGGCGCGATCATCACCGGCGACACCACCACCGCCGCCAGCGTGGCGGCCAACCTGAACATGCACATCGGCGACTGGGGCACCGCCCCGGGCATCGCCTCGGTCGGCGCGACGGCCACCGTCTTCCTTGCCAACGACGGAACCACCACAAACGGGTTCAATGGCCAGCTGGACGACATTCGCATCTACAACGGCCTCCTCTCCGTCTCCGAAATCGAAGCGATCCGAGTCGAGGCGATCGCCATCCCCGAGCCGTCCTCCTGCGCCCTCGCCTTCGGGTTTGTTTCCTTGGCCGGAGTGGCGCTGCGCCGCCGCCGTCGCGCATAAAGCCCCTCGCTTATCGTCAGAAATCGGGTCCGGCCGGGGGAAACCCGGCCGGACCTTGGCATTTCATGATGCTCATCACGCCGCCACCGGCTTCATGTCACCTGAACTCGCGAACTCACGCCCGGCGGCGCATGGAATACGCTTATCATTAATGAACGGAAAAGCACCGCCCCCGTCGGTTCGATGCCACAGCCGATTCTACCCTGACACCCCGCTCACGCGCACGCTTCCGAGTGGGCTCCGTCCCCGCCCCCTCCCTCCCATGCCCGTCCCCCCGTCCTCCCTCGCCGCCGGCGCCTTGCTCGCGCTCACGGCATCCCTCGCCGCCGCCGCCTCGCTCCCCTGCGACGCCACGCCCTCCGCGATCGTCTCCACCGCCACCGAGCCCATGGCCCGCGGCCCCTTCACGCCCGCGTGGGAATCTCTCGCGGCCTACGAGGTGCCCGAGTGGTTTCGCGACGCGAAGTTCGGCATCTGGGCCCACTGGGGCCCGCAATGCGCGCCCGAGGCGAGCGACTGGTATGCCCGCGGCATGTATTTGGAGGGCGGCTGGCAATACAAGAGCCACCTCGAACATTACGGCCACCCCTCCGAGTTCGGTTTCAAGGACGTCATCCACGCTTGGAAAGCCGAGAAGTGGGATCCGGAAAAACTCGTCGCCTTCTACAAGCGCGTCGGCGCCCGCTACTTCTTCGCGATGGCCAACCATCACGACAATCTCGACCTGTGGGCCAGCAAACACCACGCGTGGAACTCTGTCCGCGTCGGCCCGCAAAAAGACCTCGTCGCCGGCTGGGCCGCCGCCGCCCGCGCCCAAGGCCTGCCCTTCGGCGTCAGCGTGCATGCCGCCCACGCCTGGAGCTGGTATGAGCCCGCACAGGGCGCCGACAAAGAGGGGCCCAAGGCCGGCGTTCCCTACGACGGCAAACTCACCAAGGCCGACGGCAAGGGAAAGTGGTGGGAGGGCCTCGACCCGCAGGAGCTCTACGCCCAGAACCACGCCCCGAGCCCCGGCTTCGAAACCGAAAAGGGACTCTGGGGCCGTTGGGACTGGGGCAACGGCGTCAGCCAGCCCGATCTCGCCTACTGCCAGAACTTCTACGACCGCACCGTCGATCTCATCAACCAGACGCAGCCCGACCTCGTCTACTTCGACGACACCGCCCTGCCCCTCTGGCCCGTCTCCGACGCCGGCCTGAAGATCGCCGCCCACTACTACAACAGCCGCCTCGCCCGCGGCGCCGACGCCGGCGTCGTCTTCGGCAAGATCCTCGACGAACGCCAGCGCGACGCCCTCGTCTGGGACATCGAGCGCGGCGTGCCCGCCGACCTCCAGCCCTTCCCCTGGCAGACCGACACCTGCCTCGGGAACTGGCACTACGACCGCGGCCTGTATGAACGAGGCGGATACAAGGACGCCCGTTCCGTCGTCCACATGCTCGCCGACATCGTGAGCAAGAACGGCAATCTGCTCCTCAACGTCCCCGTCCGCGGCGACGGCTCCATCGACGAAAAGGAAGTCGCCACCCTCGAGCGGATCGCCGCCTGGCTCGACGTGAACCACGAGGCCATCTTCGCCACCCGCCCCTGGAAGGTGTTCGGCGAAGGCCCCGCCAGCGACGGCGCCAAGCTCGACGGCGCCGGATTCAACGAAGGCAAGGCCAAGCCCTTCACGCCCGCCGACGTCCGCTACACCACCAGCAAGGACGGCCGCACCCTATACGTGACATCCCTCGGCGTGCCGACCGAGACGTTGCGCCTCACCACCCTTGGCCGCGCCGCCGCCGGCCGCGAGATCGCGGACGTCCGCGTCCTCGGCGGCGACGAAAAGATCGAGTGGTCGCAATCCGCCGAAGACCTGAGCCTCGCCGCTCCGCGCTCCGCGCCAAACGACATCGCCACCGTCTTCAAACTCACGCTCCGCGACTGAGTCCGCCTCGCTCTCCGCCCCCGCTCATGCCTCTCGCCGCCTCCCTCGCCCGCTTCTGCGCCGTCTTCGCGCTGATAATAACCTTCCTTCCTGGCGCGGCATCACACGCGGCCGACGCCGCGGAGCCGTCTCCGCTTCGCACGCGGCTGAATTTCAACCGCGACTGGAGATTCAAACTCGGCGACCACCCCGGCGCCGAGGCGGCGAATTTCGACGACGCCGCCTGGTCCGCCATCGGCCTGCCGCACAGCTTCGGCATGCCCTATTTCGCCGCGACCAACTCCTTCTACGTCGGCTACGGCTGGTATCGAAAAACCTTCGACATCCCCGCCGTCTGGCGCGGCAAGCGCCTCTTCCTCCACTTCGACGGCGCCTTCCAGGAAGCCGAGATCTTCCTCAACGGCAAAGCAGTCGGCACCCATCAGGGCGGCTACACCGGCTTCGAGATCGACGTCACCGACGCCGCCACCGCCGGCCAAAACCTCGTCGCCGTCCGACTCAACAACCGCTGGAACGCCCGCCTCGCCCCGCGCGCCGGCGAACACCAGTTCAGCGGCGGCATCTACCGCAACGTCTGGCTCGTCGCCGCCGATCCCCTCCACGTCGCCTGGTATGGCACCTTCGTCACCACCCCGCGCGTCTCCGCCGACGAGGGCGTCGTCAACGTGAAGACCGAGATCGTCAACCAGTCCGCCAAGCCGAAAACCTGCACCGTCCGCACCGACATCCTCGACCCCGAGGGCAAGCTCGTCGCCACCATGAATTCCCGCCGCGAGCTCGCGCCCGGTGCCACCGAGACCTTTGACCAGACCAGCGACCCCCTCGCCAAGCCCCGCCTCTGGTCGCCCGAGCAGCCCACGCTCTACTCGGTGAAAACCACCGTGCTCGACGGCGAGCGCCCCGCCGACGACTTCGTCTCCCCGCTCGGCTTCCGCTGGTTCGAGTTCACCGCCGACCGCGGCTTCTTCCTCAATGGCAAACACCGCTACTTCCGTGGCGCCAACGTCCACCAGGACCACGCCGGCTGGGG
>CBIHRE010000447.1:0-4627 GCA_966212385.1 uncultured Akkermansia sp.
GAGCCCCATGTCGTGCTCGCGCAGACGGGCGGACAAACGGCGCAGTCCGTCCTCGCCGCCGATCTCGGGATTCACCTCGTCGTAGTCGCAGACGTCGTAACCGTGCAGGCTGCCTGGAGTCGGACGAAAAATCGGCGAACAGTAGCAATCACTGACGCCCAGCGCGTGCAGCGCCGGCACGATCTCCGCGAGGTGATCGAAGGTGAAGCCGGGGTTGAGCTGCACCCGATAGGTGGCGAGCGGCCGGCGGGCGGCGGGCCTGGCGGGTGGCGGCGTCATGATCCGTCCTCGCGCAGAAGCAGCGCGCCGGGAGTCGGAAACACGATTCGGTCGCTCTCGACGCGCCCCGCCCCGCCGGGACCGTCCCCGCCGAAGCGCGCCTCGTTGCTCGCCAATCGCACGCGCCAGCGCCGGCCGGGCGCGCACGCGATGAAATTTTCCTCCTTCACCGCGCTCAGGCCGGGCGCCAGGCCGAAGAGCAGAAGCCAGTCTCCGGCGGCCTCCTTCCAGCGAAGCGCCACCACGTTCTCGGTCACCTGTTCCACCGCCCAGATGTCGCGGGCCGGATTGCGAAAAATGGGAGTCGCCGCCCGGAGCCGCAGGCAAGCCCGGTAAAGCGCCAACACTTCGACATGATGCGGTTGCTGACGCTCGGACCAATCGAGTTTGCAGCGTCGATACGCCTCGGGGTCCTGCGGATCCGGCATGAGCGCGAGCGTGCGCGCGTCGTAGTTGGCGCCGTAGTGGGCGAATTCCTTGCGCCGGCCCTCGGCTACGCCCGCCCCCGCTTCTCCGGGCAAATCGGTGAAAAAGACGAAGGGCGAACCCGCCGCCCATTCCTGCCCCATGAAAAGCATCGGCGTGTAGGGCGTGAGGCAGAGCAGCATCGACAGCGCGCGATAGGCTTCGGGCGAGATCAGATCGCTCAAGCGCTCGCCCAAGGGCCGGTTCCCGACCTGATCATGATTCGAGATGCAGTGCACAAACTGCTCCGGCGGCCGGTGGCCCGCCGGCGTGCCGCGCGGGGCGTTTTTATGCGGGCTGTGCTGCCCCTCGTAGAGCCAGCCCGAACGAAGCGCCCGCGCGCACTCCTCGGCCGTGCCGGAAAAACTCGCGAAATGCGCTTCCCGCTGGCGAGTCAGGGCGACGCGGACCACGTGATGAAAATCGTCCGCCCACACGCCGTCCACGCCCCAGCCGCCCTCGTCGGCCGGAGTGATCACGCGAGCCTCGTTGCGCTCGTCCTCGGCGATCGTGAAGGCGCCGCGTTCCCTCGCCGCCGCCGCGATTTCGGCGACCAAGTGCGTCGGCGAGTCGTCCTCGATCGCATGCGTCGCGTCGATCCGCAGCCCGTCGAAGCGATACTCGTCGAGCCACATGCAGGCGTTCCCCAGGAAAAAAGCGCGCACCGCCGGCCCCGAGAAATCGAGC
This sequence comes from uncultured Akkermansia sp., assembly GCA_966212385.1. Classification (GTDB taxonomy): domain Bacteria; phylum Verrucomicrobiota; class Verrucomicrobiia; order Opitutales; family Opitutaceae; genus IMCC26134_A. The sequence continues at coordinate 1,432 of CBIHRE010000447.1, forward strand.
GTCTGTCCCCATATCGTATTTTTTTCCGGGTGGAAGTAGGACGGCGCGTAGCGCGCCAGCACCGCGCCGCAAGGACCGATGTGGTTATAGACGACATCCAGCACCACCGCGAGGCCCCGCGCGTGGGCGGCGTCGACCAAGGCGCGCAAATCGTCCGGCCGCCCGTAACAACGCGCCGGAGCGTAAGGCATGACGCCGTCGTAACCCCAGTTCCGATCTCCCGCGAAATCACCGAGCGGCATGAGCTCGATCGTGTTCACGCCCAGTTCCACCAGATCGTCCAGCCGGCCGATCGCGGAAAGGAAGGTCCCTTCGGACGTGAAGGCGCCGACGTGAAGCTCGTAGATCACGCGGCCCCGCCAGGCGGGGCGCCGCCAGGCCTCGCGGATCCAAGGGTAAGCGCGCGGGTCCACGACCTCCGAGGGCCCCTCGACGCCCTGCGGCTGGAAGCGCGAGGCCGGATCGGGCAGCGTCGCGTCGTCCAAGACATAACGATAGAGATCGCCCGCGGCGCCCAAGCCGTCGTGGGTTTCCCAATACCCGTCGGCCTTTTTGCGCATCGGCAGCTCGCGCCGCCCGTTTCTTCCCTCCACGCGGACCCGCACGCGCGCCTGGCCGGGAGCCCACACCTTGTAGGCGACTCCATCCGGCCGAACCAGCGCGCCGGGGCCTTGCGCGATAGTCTCCAACCCGGCCCGCTCGGACAAAAGAGGATAAGGCATAGGACGCGGAGCGACGACATGCCGCCCTTCTCACAAAGCTAACAAGCCGAGGGCCCCACCTTAATCGGGGACGCGCCCGAAGCGGCCCTCGGCGCGATTCTGGCGTCCGGTTCCCCTCGCTCGCACGGGCCCGGTCGGGGGCGAACGTGCGTTCCCGGTTCCGACCGCCCCTCCGGTCCGCATTGACAGGCCGGACCCGCGCCAAAACGTTCCCGCCAAGCCCCATCCGCCAATGTCGCGACTCCTCCGCTTCGTCCCGGTTCTTTTTATTCCCGGCCTGCTTCGCGCGGCCGATGGCGCCGAGACCTCCGGCTGGCACGCCACCACCTTGTTGCAGGCCATCGCCTACATGGTGCTTTTCGCCGCCATCGGCATCGTCCTGGCCATCGTCGGCTACAAGCTCTTCGACAAGTTCACGCCCGGCGATCTGCACCGCGAGATCATCGAGAATCGCAACGTGGCCGCGGCCGTCCTCGGCGGCGCGATCATCCTCGGCGTCTGCATCATCATCGCCGCGGCGATGCTGGGCTGAGTCGTCTCCGACGACGCCGTGAAACGCACCAAACAACTCCGCCTGCTCCTGCTCGGCGGCGGCTTGGCCGCCGGAGCCAACAGCGCCTGCTCCCCCTCCGCGCCGACCGGGGAACCGCGCGTGAGCGTCGAGAGCTACTACACCAACGACCACTACATCGCGGGCGTCGGCTACTACCACGCTCCCTTTCGCGCGTTTTACCCCTATCGTTATAACCACTTCGATCCCGCGACCCGGCGCTACTTTTACGGGGGCGAGTGGGGCGCCGCGCCTTTTCAAAGCGCGATCAACATCTCCACGCCGACCTCGGAGGCCGCGAACGCCGCGGAAGCGGCCCGCGCCGCGACCGTTCGCGGCGGCTTCGGCGGCACCGGCGGTTCCCACCACGTCTGGTCCTGATGAGACGCCATCTTTGCCAACCGAGGCCCGACTGGCGGGACCGCGTTGAAAGCCTGGGGATGAGCTACCACAGCCACGACGAAGGGCCCTACTGGGACGAATCCGCCTGCTACGAATTCAGCGCCGACGAGATCGACCGGCTGGAGCGCGCCGCGGGCGCGCTGCACCGCCTCTGCATCGACGCCGCGGAACAGGTCATCCTCCGTGGCTGGTGGGACCGTCTGGGCATCCCGGAAAGCGCCGTGCCCGCCATCCTTCGATCCTGGGAGCGGGACGATTTCAGCCTCTACGGGCGCTTCGACCTGGCCTTCGACGGCGTCGACGAACCCAAGCTGCTCGAATACAACGCCGACACGCCAACCGCCCTCGTCGAGGCCGCCGTCGTCCAATGGTTCTGGCTTCAGGAGCGCCATCCCGGACAGGACCAGTTCAACTCCATCCACGAGCGGCTCATCGAGGCGTGGAAACGGCGCGGCCTCGCCAGCGGCGAACGCGTCCACTTCGCCGCGCTCCGCGGACATCCCGAGGATCAGCAAACCATTCTCTACCTGCGCGACACCTGCGAGCAGGCGGGTTTCCCCACCGCGTCCATCGCCATCGAGGATCTGGGTTGGAACGCGAGGCGGCTCCGCTTCGTCGATCTCGAGGACCGCGCGATCACCGACTGCTTCAAGCTCTACCCATGGGAGTGGATGTGGCGCGAGCCCTTCGCGAAGGAGCTCGATTCCGAGCCGGTGCGCTGGCTCGAGCCCGCGTGGAAATTCCTGCTTCAGAGCAAGGGCCTGCTTCCCGTGCTTTGGGAACTGTTTCCAGGGCACCCGAATCTTCTTCCCGCCTACGATTCGCCCGAGCCGCTCGGAGGAGACTTCGTTCGCAAACCGCGTTTCAGCCGCGAAGGCGCCAACGTCTCGTGGTTCGAGCAAGGGCTGCCGCGCGAGGAACACGGCGGCGCCTACGCCGACGAAGGCTACATCTACCAAGCTCTGGCCCGGCCGCCGTCCTTCGACGGCAACCATCCGGTCTTCGGCGCCTGGATCGTCGACCATGAGCCCGCCGGCCTCGGCATTCGCGAGGACACGCGGCTCGTCACGGGAAACCTGAGCCGCTTCGTGCCCCACTTCCTACGCCGCCCATGAGCACGCTCAACCCCACCCTTCTCCGCGTCGGCATGAGCGGGATGATCGACAACCGCTCCTACACCGTGCGCTGCCGCGTCGTGCTGAGCGTGCGCATCCAGGGCGAGCTGTATTATTGGAACGAATACCTGCTCGACGACGGATCCGGGGAATTCGCCACCCTCTGCTACGAGGAGGACGAGACCGGGTGCGTATGGCGGCTTTTCACCGAGCTGAGTCCCCTGCGGGCCTTATCCGCCCGCGAAGCCGCCGCGAAAAAGGTCGGCGACCGGGTGGATCTCGGACGCGGCCCGCTCAAGGTCACGCTCGTGAATCGTTCCCGCGTCGTCCATATAGAGGGGAATCCTCCCGACTGGCTGACGGTCGGAGACGAGGCCGATTTCTTCAACGCCGAGTCGAATGGAAAC
>CBIHRE010000448.1:0-4605 GCA_966212385.1 uncultured Akkermansia sp.
GGCCCGCGTCGAGTCGCTCGCCGCGGCGGAGTCGGCCCTGCGCGAGGCTTCGGTCTGGGAGCGCCCCTTCGTGTTTCTGTCGCATGTCGACGCCGGCATCGCCGCGCGGACCTGGGAGGTCTTCAAACCCGCGGTGCCGGTGACCGCGGAAGGTTTTGTCTACGCGGGCGTCGGGATGCTGCTCGCTCTTGGGATCTATCAACTCGTCGTGGTGCTGCCCGCCCGGGGCATGATGCGTCGTTGGAAAAAAGCGCCGCCTGCGAAGGGTTGACCGCGCCCGGTCGGGGCGGGCAGGCATAGGACATGATTCAGTCCATCGCGATCGTGGGCGCGGGCGCCCTCGGCATCTATTATGGCGGCCGCATCGCGCGCGCCGGGCGCGAGGTGCGTTTCCTCGCGCGCGGCGAGCTGGCTCGACTGCGCGAATACGGGCTGGCGCTTAACTATGGCGGCGAGCGACACGAGGTGAAGCCGGTGCGCGCCGTGGCGACGCCGGAGGAGATCGGGCCGGTCGATCTGGTGGTGATCGCGCTCAAATCGACCGCCAACGGCGAACTCGCCCGCCTCTTGCCACCCCTGCTCGGGCCGGAAACCGCGGTGGTGAATCTGCAAAACGGGCTCGGCGTCGACGAGGCGGTCGCCGCGGTGGCGGGAGCGGAACGCACGCTCGGGGCGCTTTGTTTCGTGGCGGTGAATCGCATCGCCCCAGGCGAGGTCGCTTGCTCCGAACAGGGCTACCTCGAGCTCGGCGAATACGGTCGCGCCGCGAACGCCCGAACCCATGCGGTCGCCGAGGTGTTTGTGTCGGCCGGGGTAAAAGTCCGCGTGCGCGACAGCCTGCTTGCGGCGCGCTGGCACAAGCTGGTCTGGAACGTGCCCTTTAACGGCCTCACCCTCGCGCTCGGCGGCGTGACGAGCGACGAGACGCTGCGCGATCCGGCGAACGAGGCGCGCGTCTGGGCGTTGGCGCGCGAGGTGCAGGCGATCGCCCGCGCCGAGGGCGTCGAGATTGCCGACGCGTTTCTCAAGGACCAGATTGAGCACACCAAGGGCATGCGCTACAAACCCTCCACGATGCTCGATTGGCAGGCGGGGCGCCCGCTCGAGCTGGAGCCGATTTGGGGCGAACCGCTGCGACGGGCGCGTCGCCTCGGCGTGCCGACTCCCGAGCTGGAGCGGTTGCACCGGGAATTGCTCGTTCGTGCGACGGAGCGAAAGGTCACCTGACGCAAGGTCCCACTTGATCGCTTGATTCAACCCGATTCCGAATGTCGCGCGAAAAGCTGCTGTTTCTCTGTTCTCGCAACCAGTGGCGCAGCCCGACCGCCGAGGAGCTTTTCAAGGGCCATCCCTGCTATGATGTTCGCTCGGCCGGCACCGAGAACGGCGCTCGCATCAAGGTGACCGCCTGCCACCTCGGCTGGGCGGATCGCGTCTTTTGCATGGAGCGCAAGCATGCCGATCGCATCCGGGAAAAATTTCCCGAGGAGTGCGCGGGGCTGCCGATCGTCGTGCTTCGGGTGCCGGACGATTTCCCGGCCAGGGATCATCCCGATCTGATCGCGCTCCTTCGCGAGCTGCTCCCGGCCTATCTGCCGGACATGTGACGAATCGGCGACGGTAAATATACCGCTTGCGGAATATGTTTGGCCGGGCATGTCTCCCGGCGTGCGCCTCGCCCGTCTTCATCGTGTTTTCGCCGACCCGACCCGGCTGCGGATCCTTCGCGTCCTCCAGGCGGGACCGCTTTGCGTCTGCCACTTTCAGGCGGTGTTGCGCGAGCCGCAGGTGAAAATTTCCAAGCATCTCGCGACCTTGCGCACGGCCGGGCTCGTGGAGGCGACCCGTTCGGGGCAATGGATGTGCTACGCCTTGCCCTCGAAGCCCGACGCTGCGCGCGACGCTTTGCTCGCGGCGCTGGCCACCGGCGCCGAGGAGGAGGCGGTCTTCCGAAAAGACGCCGAGCGGCTCGGCAAGCTCGACCTCGGCTGCACGCCCGCCGCGAGCGCGCGCCGGAGCTGCTGCTGAGGCGTCCCGGCCAAGCTTTCCTCTGACCGACTCACCCATTGTTTCCGATGCCTTGAAACTTTCCGAGCTCCGCGCCGCGCTGGCGGCCCGGCCGGATTTTCCGCTCACCGTCGTCTGGACGGATGGCGAGCCCATCGAGGCGCATTTCCACGTCACAGAGGTCGGGCGCGTGCAGCGCGACTTTGTCGATTGCGGCGGCACGATTCGCAGGACGGTCAGCTGTCTGCTCCAGACCTGGGTGGGGGAGGACGTCGATCATCGGATCACGGCGCGAAAGCTTCTCAAGGCGATCGAGCTCGCGGCTCCGGTGCTCGGCTCGGACGACTTGCCGGTGGAGCTGGAATACGAGGCGTGCAACGTCGTGCAGGTGAAGGTTGCCTCGGTCGAGGTTGCCGCGGACGCGCTTCTGATCCGCGTCGCGAGCAAACACACCGACTGTCTGGCGAAGGACCTTTGCCTGCCGACGCCTTCGGCCGGAACCACCTGCAAACCGGGGCAGGGCTGCTGCTGAGCGCGGACGATTTTTATGAGCACCGACAAACCGACCATTCTCGTTCTCTGCACCGGCAACTCCTGCCGGAGTCACCTCGCCGAGGGATTGTTGCGCGCGGCGGCGGGGGATCTGTTCAACGTCGAGAGCGCCGGCTCCAAGCCCGCCGGCTACGTGCATCCGCTCGCGATCAAGGCGATGGCCGAGATTGGCATCGATATTTCCGGGCATCGCTCGAAGCACATGAACGAGTTTTCCGCGCAAACCGTGGAGACGGTCATCACCGTTTGCGGAAACGCCGACCAAGCCTGCCCGATTTTTCCAGGACAGGTGAACCGCCACCACTGGCCCTTCGTCGACCCGGCGCATGCGACGGGCACCGAGGAGGAGCAACTCGCGGTGTTTCGCCAGGTGCGCGACCAGATCCGGCAGCGGTTCACCGCCTATGCCGACGGTCGGCGCGACGAACGAAAGCGCGCGCTCGCCACGGCGGGGAAGGGAACCGCGGCGGCATGAGCGCCTCGGTGGCCGGCCGGCTCTCGTTTTTGGACCGTTGGCTGACGGTCTGGATCTTCGCGGCGATGGCCGTGGGCGTGGCTTTGGGCAAGTTCGCGCCGGGTTTGGCGCGGACGCTCACCGCCTGGAGTGTCGGCACGACCTCGATCCCGATCGCGATAGGGCTGGTCGTGATGATGTATCCGCCCTTGGCCAAAGTGCGCTACGAGGAGCTGCCGGACGTGTTTCGTTCGAAGCGGCTGCTGGCGCTGTCCTTGGTGCAAAACTGGCTCGTAGGCCCGCTCCTGATGTTCGCCTTGGCGGCGGTCTTTTTGCGCGGGCATCCGGAGTATTTCGCCGGACTCGTGCTGGTGGGCATCGCGCGTTGCATCGCGATGGTGATCGTGTGGAACGACCTCGCGGGCGGGAGTCGCGAATATTGCGCGGGATTGGTGGCGGCCAACGCGCTGTTCCAGGTCTTCGCTTTCGCGCCCTTGGCCTGGCTTTTTTTGAGGGTGCTGCCGCCGCTCGTCGGTGTCGATCTGGGCGAACTCGATTTGTCGGCGATCACCATCGGGAGCATCGCGAAGAGCGTGTTCGTTTACCTCGGGCTTCCGTTTCTCGCGGGCTGGCTCTCGCGTGTGGCGCTGCGGCGCGGTTCGCGCGCGGCGTGGTTCGACGAAAAGTTTTTGCCCGCGATCAGTCCGCTCACGCTCGGCGCGCTGCTTTTCACCATCGTGGTGATGTTCAGCCTGCAAGGGGAGCAGGTGCTGGCTCGCCCCCTCGACGTGCTGCGGATCGCGCTGCCGCTGGCGGTGTATTTCGCGGTGATGTTTGCGACGACCTTCTGGCTCGGCGTGCGCTCCGGGGCCGATTACGCGCGAGCCGCGACGCTTGGATTCACGGCCGCGGGCAACAACTTCGAGCTCGCGATCGCGGTGGCGGTCGGGGTTTTCGGCCTGAGCTCAGGCGCGGCCTTCGCGGCGGTGGTGGGACCGCTCGTGGAGGTGCCGGCCTTGATCGCGCTCGTGGGAGTGGCTCTTCGGTGGCGGCGGAGGGTGGGGTAGGGCAGACCTTGTTACACAAAGAATTGTAATTTAGAATCCTATCGTTTTGTGTTGATGTGCTACAAAAGTGTAGCATGTTGCGGGAGTCATGGCACTCCAAGTAAATGTCCGACTCGACGAGGCTGATTGGGAGCAGATCGTCGAAGCCATGCCCGGCCTGAGCAACGGCGAGCGGATGACGCGATTGGTGCGCCAGCAGCTTACCTTGCTCGAATCACGGCATGATCTTTCGCGTGCCTTGCAGCTCGTGGAGGCCGCGCTCGATCCGACTTTGCAGGCTTTGCGTCGCCAGCGTCTTCAAGGGCAGGGCTCGGAAATCGCGGAGGAGCTCGCGCAGAGCGTGATCGAGATGGCCGCGCTTCTGCTCGCCCAATCCGAAAACCTCGCCACGGCGCCGGAAAAGCATCTGCCCGAGCTCGAGGCGACGCTTGCCCGCCGCTGGGGGCGCAGCGCTCGCCAGCTTTTGCGCACCGCCGCGCTCGACCCCGGGCAACTCCGCCAGCAGGCGCAAACGCGGCCTGAACT
>CBIHRE010000449.1:0-4601 GCA_966212385.1 uncultured Akkermansia sp.
GCGCCGAGGCCTTCGAAAAACTCGGCAAACCCGCCGAAGCCGCCACCACCTACCGCGAGATGCTCCGCAACCCGCGCATCCAAAATCGGCCCGAGACCGCCGTTGCCCGGCAACGCCTGGAAAAGCTCCCCGCGTCATGACCCCTGTGCGCACCTTTCTCCCCCTGCTCCTCGCGTCGGCCCTCGCTCCTTTCGCGACCGGCCAGACCCTGACCTTCTCCGACGGTCGCACCGTCTCTCTCGCCGCCGCCAAGGTCGTCGGCGACAAGGTGCAGGTGCCCCTCGAGCTCGGCGGCGGCGCATCCGGCGAGATCAGCCTGCCCATCTCCACCGTCGTGAAGCTCGACTGGCCCGAGCCGCCCGAACTGGCGGAGGCGAAGGCCCTGCTCGCCGCCGGCCGCGACGCCGACGCCCTCGCCCTGCTCGACAAAGCGCTGCTCCCCCACGTCCCGTTCAAACAGCTCGCCGGCTCCTGGTGGGCTCCGCTCACCGCGCTGCGTCTCCGCGCCCAGGCCAGGCTCGGCCGCGACATCGACGCCGCCGTCTCCCTCGAACTCCTCCGCCGCGCCAAAACCGGCGCCGGTTTCGTGCCCGGCGCCGTCCTCGACATCGTATCCGCGCTCGTCGACTCGAACAAAATCGCCGAGGCGCGCAAACAGCTCGACCTCGCCGTGCTCCCCGCCGACGACGAGGCTGCGGCCGCGCGCGTCGCCTTGTTGCGGGGACGCCTGCTCCTCGCGGAAAACAAACCCGAGGCGGCGCTTCTTTCTTTCCTGCGCGTCCGCGCTCTCCACCCCCGCATCACGGAACATCAGCCCGCGGCGCTCCTCGGCGCCATCGCCTGCTACGAAAAACTCGGCGAGACCGCACGCGCCGACACCGCACGGGAACAACTCCGCACCCGTTACGCGAGCTCGCCCGAAGCCGCCACGATTCCCCGCTGAAAGCCCGCCCCGCCCCTTCGCCATCAGATTTTCCTCACACTCCCTCTTTTCGATTCATGAACACGCCCGTCGCCACCCCGCCTAGCCCCCGCACACCGGCTCTTTTGCTCGCCGCGGCCGCCGCCTCGATCCTCGCCACCGCCGCCCGCGCCCAAGATGCCGCCGCCGCGGCCCCCGTCGTCATCGAGAAAACCCTGTGGGAACGGATCATGGTCGCCGGCCCCTTCTTCATGCTCCTGCTCTTTCTCGCCTCGACCCTCATGGTCTGGCTCGTGATCGACGGGATTCTCCGCACCGCCAAGACCAAGCTCGTCCCGCCCGACGTCGAGGCTTCCCTGCGCCAGAGCCTCGTCGACGGCGACTATGACACCGCCCTCGCCATCGCCGCGCAGAGCGACACCGTCTTCGGCCGCGTGGCCACCGAGGCCTTCACCAAGGTCGGCCTCGGCAAGGACGCGACCGACGACGCCATCTTCGAGGAAGTCGAGCGCGAGCGAGGCGGTTTCGCCTCCCGCATCAGCTACCTCTCCGTCATCGGCGTCATCACGCCCATGATCGGTCTCACCGGCACCGTCTTCGGCATGATCCAGGCCTTCGACACCCTCGGCTCCTCCGGCGTGGGCGATCCCGCCAAGCTTTCCGAGGCCATCGGCCACGTGCTCGTCTGCACCGGCGGCGGCCTCGTCGTCGCCATCCCCGCCTTCGCCTTCTATTACGTCCTGCGCAACCGCATCACCGCCGGCATCCGCCACGTCCAGGTGCGGGCCAACGCCATCTTCCACCATCTGCCCTACGCGCAGCTCCAAGGCATGCGCCTCGAGGCCGACGCCTTCATCCCCGCCGCGCCCCGGGCATCATCCCGGTCCGCCGCGGGCCTTGAAGCCGGGCATTCCGCCTAACCTCCGACCCCGCTTATCCCATGGCCGGAGGAGGTTCAGGCGACGGCGAAGAGCCGGAATTCCAGATCGCGCCGATGATCGACGTGCTGCTGGTGCTGCTCATCTTTTTCATGAGCACCATCACCAAGCAGGTCGCCCGCGTCGACAAAGGCGTCCTGTTGCCCGTCGCCGGCAACGCGTCCAAACGCGACAACGCCCGCGACGAGTCCATCGTCAACGTCCGCTGGGACGCCGCCGCGCAACACGCCACCTACACCTTCGAGGACGTGGCCTACGACAAACCCGATCCGCTCGTGCCCCTGCTCGCCGCCCGCCGCGCCGCCTCCCCGAAACACCGGGTCGTCATCCGCGGAGACCGACAGCTCCCCGCCGAACACATCTCCCTCGTCATGGCCGCCGCCGCCGAGGCCCAGATCGCCGACATCACCTTCGCGGCCTCCCCCCGCTGATCCCATGAGCCGCCATAGACGCCACCGACGCGCCGCCGCGACCGACGGAGAAATGGGCTTCCAGATCGCGCCCATGATCGACGTCGTTTTTGTCATCCTCGTCTTCTTCATGTCGCTGAGCGCGACCGTGAAAATCGAGGCCGAGCTCAACACCAAGCTGCCCGGCTCCGCCGTCACCAGCGCCGCCGTGGAGTTCCCCGACGAGCAGACCATCTCGATCGAGATCAACGGCCAGATCCTCCTCAACGACGATCCCATGGACGCCCCCGGCGACTCCGCGCTGCCCGCCCTCACCAACACGCTCCTCCGCCTCAAGCAAAACGCCGACAACGCGAAAACCAAACTCCTCGTCACCATTTCGAGCGCGCCCAAGGCCCCTTATTTTCGCACCATCGACGTGCTCAACGCCCTCGCCTACGCGCAAATCGACAACGTCACCTTCACCGTCGACGAAGGCTTCTAGCCCCATGTCCCAAACCCACGGCAACCCCATCGTCCGTTACCTCCGCCGCCTCGGGGCCGGCTCGCTCCTTATCAGCATCGTGATCCACGTCCTGGTGCTCGGCCTCGCCACCGTTTACGTGATCTCGAGCGTGCAGGAGCAGCGCAAGGCGCTCTTCCAAGGCGGCTCCGGATCCGGCGACGCCGCGCCGGCCGCGGCCATGGTCCAGCACCAGGTGCAGATGGCCCGGCAACAATCCAACCTCTCCGCGCTCAACCAACGGCTGAGCGTCGATTCGCCCGACGCCACGGTCGGCCTTCCCGACCTGCCCGACATGCCCGGCTTCTCCGCCGGCGGCCCCTCGCTCGACTCCAATCCCGGCGGAGCTTCGGGCGGCATCGGAGCCGGCGCGGGTTTCGGCAAAGGCCCCGTCATGCCCGCCTTCGGATTTCGCGAAGCCCAGCCCGGAGGTTCGCTGGTCGGCCGCTTCTACGATTTCAAACAGCTCGCCGGCAATCCACCCCGCTCCAACCCGGAACTCGATCGCATGGCCCCGGGGCCGCTCGCGGAAAAGGAACTCAACAAATTCACCAAGGGCTCGTGGGCCTCGCGCGACCTCTCCCGCTTCTACCAGGCGCCGACCACCCTCTACGCCACCCAGATTTTCATCCCCAACATCGGCGCCGACGAAGCGCCCAAGGCCTACGGCGTCGAAAGCACCGTGCAAGGTCGCGCCTGGGTCGCCCACTACCGCGCCCGCGTCACGCCTCCACAATCCGGGACCTACCGCTTCGTCGGAGGCGCGGACGATTTTCTCGTCGTGCGCGTCAACGGACGCGTCGTCCTCGACGGCGGCCTTTTCGCCGTCTCCACCTTCAAGACCGACCGCCCGGATTCGGCCAGCTACCCTTACGAATTCAGGGCCCCCGGCAACAACCTCCAGCTGTCCCAACGCCAAGGCTTTGTCGTCGGCAACACCATGGATCTGCGCGCGGGCAACTTCTACGATCTCGATATCCTGATCGGCGAAGGCCTCGGTGGGCACTTCTACGCGAGCCTCTTCGTCGAAAAGGCCGGAGAAACCTACGCCAAGGATCCAAAAGGAAATCCCATTCTCCCGCTCTTCCGCGTGGCCGACACCCCGCCCCCCGCCGCGACCAACGCCGCCCCGCCCTTCGCGCCCGACGGCCCTGTCTGGCGCGCCCTCCCCTCTCCGTATAACTGACGCCGCCCTCCCCGCCGCGCCCGCCAGGCGCCGACGATGGAGCGGTCGGTCTACGCGTGGTTTTGCGTGCCTGGCCCGGCGCGAAATGTCCCGAAAAACGCGGCCGGGACGGACATCCCCGCGTTCACGCCACCGCCAAGCTCCACATTCGAAAGATCGGTGGCGGAATCGGGAAGGAAAGTTCGCTGTTGAGATCAGGAAGATCCGATTCCCGGGTCGCCTCGATCCATCGCCCCCACCTCATGTCCACTCGTCCCCGCCTCGTCGCCACCATCGCCCTCCTTGGCTCGCTGTCCGCCGCCGCGCTCGCCCAGCCGATCACGCTCAAGATCGACGCCTCCGCCCCGGGCAAGTCCATCAGCCGCGACCTCGTCGGCATCTTCTTCGAGGATCTCAGCCACGCCGCCGACGGCGGCCTCTACGCCGAGCTCGTGCAGAACCGGGATTTCGAATACTCGTCCGCCGACCGCGCCGAGTGGAACTCCCTCACGGCCTGGCAACTTGTCCAGCGCGAGGGCGGCAAGGGATCGCTCACCGCCGAGTTTACCAAGCCTCTTCACGCGAACACGCCGCACTACGCCGTCCTCACCATCGAGTCGCCCTCCGGCCTGGTCGGCCTTCGCAACGATGGCTTCGACGGCAT
>CBIHRE010000450.1:0-4595 GCA_966212385.1 uncultured Akkermansia sp.
TGACGGCCGGGGCGGACATCGACAACACGCCGCGCGAGACGGGGGCTGCCGGGCGGGCCACGCGCGCGGGCGCCGGGTGGGGGTATGGGGCGGGGCGCAGCGTGGGGTGGGCCGCCCCGCGGCGCTGAGCCGCAGCGGGGGCGCCTCTCACGCTAAGGATGGGCCGCCCCGGCCCGGACGCCGCGGGTCCGCCAGGCGGCGAGCGGGTCGAACGCGGTGTCGCCGATCGCCACCGTGGCGGTGCGGCCGGCCACCAGGCGGGTCTCGTCGGGGACGGCGTCGAGGCGGATCCGCACCGGGATGCGCTGGGCGAGGCGGACCCAGGCGAAGGTCGGGTTGACGCTGGCGAGGAGGTTCGCGCCCTGGCTGCGCTCGCGGTCCTCGAGGCCGCCCGCCCCGCTCCCGACCGCGCCGGTGCGGGCGGCGCGCTCGCCCAGCCGCCGCCCGGTCGCGCGGCCCCCGACATGGATGCGCGGCAGCTTGGTCTCCTCGAAATAGCCCTCGACGCGCAGGGTGTCGCCGTCGATGAGCGCCATCACGCCCCGCCCGGTGCTGACATAGGCCCCGGGGCGCAGCTCCATGTTGGTGATGCGGCCGTTGACCGAGGCGCGCACCGCCGAGCGGGTGAGGTTCAGCTTGGCCAGGTCCCGGTCGGCCACGGCCTGCTCGTAGGCGGCCTTGGCCTCGAGGTCGGCGGCGCGGGCCGCCTCGACCTTCTGCTGCGAGACCGCGGCGTCGCTGAGCTTGGCGTAGCGCGCGTAGTCGGCCGCGGCCTGCTCGGCGCTGGCATGCCGGCCCTCGACGATCGCCTCGGCCTGGCGCAGCGCCAGGGTGAAGCGGTCGGGATCGATCCGGAACAGCACGTCGCCGCGGCGGACCACCTGGTTGTCGCGGACGAGCACCTCCGTGACGAGGCCCGCGACGTCCGGGGCGACGCCGACCACGTCGGCGCGCACCCGCCCGTCCCGGGTCCAGGGCGCCTCCATGTAGTAGTCCCACAGGGCGAGCCCGACCACGAAGGCGAGCGCCACGGCCCCGAGGGTCACGGCGAGGCGGAAGGCGAGGGCGAGGAACCGGGGCATCGGGCTGGGATCGTGGCTCTTGAGGGGAGGGGCGGGGCGTGGTCAGGACAGGAGCGGGGTCGCGACCGCGACCACGCCGCCGAGCAGGACCACGTAGAGGGCGAGGTCGAAGAGCGGCCGGTGCCAGATCAGCCGGTAGGCGCCGAGCCCGGCCAGCACCCGGCGCAGGGCCAGGGTCAGCGCGAGGGCGATCAGCATCCAGGCGGCGAGCGCCGGCACGAAGACGCCGTAGAGGTCGAGTTCGCCGGTCATGGCGTCATCCTGGTCCTGCCGCCTGTCCCGCTCATGCCGCGAGCTCCGGCGCGTGCTCGGCGGGCCGGGAGGCCCGGTAGGGCGGCGCCTCGGGGAAGAGCCCGCGACGGATGCCGACGAGCCCCATCAGGGCGGCGCGGTGGGCCGGGCGATCGGCCTCGGGTGCGGCCGCATCGGTCGGGCGGCCGACGCAGGCGACGAGGCAGGCCTCCAGCGCCGCGTCGAGGGCCGCCAGGAGATCCGCGCCCGGCCGCGCCGCGGCCGTCCGGAAGTGCCGGGCCAGCGCGGCGAGCAGGCGCTCGACCGCCGCCCGCGCCTCGGGGGCGAGGCGGCGCCGGGCTAATGGCCGCCGGGGGGGGCGTTGGGCTGGGGGGGTTCCTTGGTGGGGGGTGGGGGGCACGTCGATGCCGGAGGCGCGGGCGAGGCGGGCGAAAGTTTCCTCGAGGGCGCCGAGGAGGGGGGCGGGACCGAGGTCGAACTTGACCAGCCAAGGCGTGTATCCAGGCGGTGGATTCGGGCCGACCCAGGGAACGGGGCCGGAAGCGTCGTCGGCGGTTTCGGGGAGGTGGACGAGGGCCTTCGGGCGGGCGCCGCCGGCGGAGGATCCGGCGCGGGCGAGGACGGCGAGGTCGATTTCGCCGCCGCGTTCGGCCTCGGCGGCGGCGGCGCAGAGCGCGGCGAGGTCGAGCTCGCTCGGCGCGGGGATGTCGAGCGCGGGCGTGTAGCGGAGGGCGCCCATGGCGCGTTCGCCGACGTAGGCGAGTATGCGAAGGGGCGTGACGGCGTGCTCGGGGATGCCTTGACGGCGAAACCATTCGAGCATGACGCGGCGACCCCAGGCGTCGGGCAGCGAGTCCTCGAAGAGGCCGGGCAGGCGCAGGCTGGGCGGCGTGTCACGGGTTTTCAGGCCCGGGCCGAGCGGGAGGCGGAAGGGCGAGAGCTCGTGGCGGCTGGCGATGAAGGCGGGCGAGTATTCGAAAAACACGGCCCCGCGCGCCTCGGCGAGTTCGCCGACGAGCAGGTCTTCGTAGTGGACGGCGATGCGGCTCATAGGGACGGGGGCTGCAAGGCGGGCGACTCGGAAGTGGAAGAGCGGCGACGGCCGCGACGGCGCTCGGGGCGGGTGATTTCGTCGAGGGTGAGGCCGGCGAGGTCTTCGCCGCGGCCGATGCGGTCGAACTCGTCGAGCAAGTCCAACACTTCGAGGACCTTGAGGAGGCGGAGGAGGGAGATACGGCCGGTGCGCTCGAAGAGGATGTAGGTGGGCGGTTTTAAGCCGGCGCGCTCGGCCATTTCGGCCTGCGACCATCCGCGTCGTAAGCGGCGCTGCCGCAGGCGGGCGGCTAGCTCGCGGGCGAGTTCGGCGTGGGTTTTTAGTGTTAACATATTATCGACTAATAGTAGAAATATGATTTTAGCGATAATATAGTATCGTTTAAATTGAGCGGGCGGACAGGGCGGAGATTGGGTTGTGTTTTGGCCCGTGCTTTGCGCGGATGGGCGCATGAGCCAAGCCATCGACGAATTGCGCGCGACCATCGCCCGGCTGCGGGCGCCGGGCGGCTGCCCTTGGGACATCGAGCAGACGCATCAGTCGTTGGTGCGCTGCCTGATCGACGAGGTGAGCGAGTTGATCGACACGATTGATCGCGAGGACTACCCGCACATGCGCGAGGAGCTGGGCGATGTGTTGATCCAGGTGGTGTTTCACGCGCAGATCGCGGAGGAGCGGGGGAAGTTCGATCTCGATGCGGTGGCGCGCGAGGTGAACGAGAAATTGATTCGGCGGCATCCGCATGTGTTTGGCGACGGCGCGAAGCTCGGGACGGCGGGCGACGTGATCGTGAAGTGGGAGCAGATCAAGGCGCAGGAGAAGAAGAACGGTCCGGCGCAGTCGGGCGTGTTCAAGGAGCAGCCGCCGCGTCTGCCGGCGACGATGTTGGCCGAGGCGGTCTGGAAGCAGATCGAGAAGAAGTCGCTGCCGGCGGAGGGCACGGCGGACGTGGCGAAAATCCGCGCGCTGGGCGCGGAGTTGGATGACGAGCGGCTGGGGCGTGTGTTGTTCGAGCTGTGCGCGGCGGCGCGGGCGAAGGGGCTCGATCCGGAGGGGGCGCTGCGGCGCGAGAGCGATCGCGTGATGCGCGCGGTGGAGGCGAAGGTGGCGGCGTCGGCGAGCACGCCGGCGGGCTGCGAGATTTGAGCCGCGGATTTTTCAACCACGGATGGCAGGGATGGACACGGATAAAGGCAGCGCGGCGGGAGGCCTGGCTTTCATCCGTGTGAATCCGTGTGATCCGTGGTCGATGATTTTGAGTTTTGACCGGGGATCACGCTGATGGGCGCAGATAAGACGGAGTTGGATACGGCGGCGGAGGCGGACGAGCGGCTGGCGCGCGAATGGTGGGCGCCCTTTGCCGATTATCTTGTGCTGGAGCGGCGTTATTCGGCGTATACGCTGCGCAACTACAGGCAGGCTTTTGAAGATTTTATCCGGTGGCGGCGGGAGTCGCTGGGCGAGGGGAGCGAGGGGCGGGAACTGAGCGGGCTCACGCCGCGGGTGATGCGGGATTTCGTGATCGAGGCGCAGGGGCGGATGGGGCGTCGGACCTTGCACAACCATGCCTCGGGGTTGCGGGCGTTTTTCAAATATTGGATGCGGCAGGGGAAGGTGGAGAAGAACCCGCTCGTGGGGCTCGCGTTGCCGAAGCTGGAGAAACGGTTGCCGCAGTTTTTGACCGAGAAGCAGATGAAGGAGCTGCTGGAGGGGCCGCAACGGTTGGTGGAGAACGGAACGGAGTCGCATTTCGTTGCGTGGCGGGACCGGCTGGCGATGGAACTGCTTTACGGGGCGGGGTTGCGCGTGAGCGAGCTGACGGGGTTGAACTACGGCGACCTCGAGGCGGACGGGACGGTGGCGCGCGTGCTGGGCAAGGGAAAGAAGGAGCGGCTGTGCCCGCTCGGGAAAGTCGCGGCGGGCGTGCTGGCAAAGTGGCGGCGGGAGTTTGCGCGCGACACGGGGCCGGACGCGCCGGTGCTGGTGGATGCGAAGCACGGGCGCATGACAGATCGCGCGGTGCAGTTGATGCTGAAGCGTTATCTCGCGCTGGCGGGACTGCCGCTCGACCTCACGCCGCACAAGCTGCGGCACAGCTACGCGACGCATCTGCTCAACGCGGGCGCGGATCTGCGGCTCGTGCAGGAGCTGCTTGGTCATGCTTCCCTGAATACGACGCAGGTCTACACGCACGTGACGGTGGCGCG
>CBIHRE010000451.1:0-4592 GCA_966212385.1 uncultured Akkermansia sp.
TGCAAATACACCTCGATATCCGCCTCCGCCAGCCGGCGAAACTCCACCTCGCTCGCGACGCCGAAATCCTCGCGCACCCCGCGCGCCGCGTGCCGCAAGGCCACCCCGGTGAACACCGTGTGCGTCCGCCCGCTGAGCCGCCGCAACATCGCCCGCGCCGCGCCGAGATCGGCGGGTTTGTTCAAGGCGTGCCCGTCGATGAACACCGTGGTGTCCGCGCCCAGCACCCAGGCCCGAGGCCGCAGCGCCGCCACCGCGTCGGCCTTCAGCGCCGAGTTGCGCGCCACCATCACCCGCGGATCGAGCGCCGGGTCCTCGTGCTCGGTCACCCGCGCCACCACGACTTCGAACGTCGCCCCTAGGGCGCCCAGCAACTCCCGCCTCCGGGGCGAGGCGGAGGCGAGGATGAGCGGATCGGAGGAGGATGAGCCGTTGGCGGTGACAGTTTCGGACATGCGGGCAGGCAGGCTTGCGAGTTGTCAGACGCAGGACGAGAGCCAACCTTTGCCCGCTTCGTTCGCTCATACGGCTCCCCGCTCCAAACTCCCTGCTCCTCGCCCATCTCTCCCTGCTCCACGCTCCCATGCGCATCGGCCTAGCCCAGCTCAATCCCACCGTCGGCGACCTCGCCGGCAACCTCCGCCGTCTGCTCGCCGCCTATCAGGAACTTGTCGCCGCCGGAGCCGAGCTGGTCATCACCCCCGAACTCGCCGTCTGCGGCTACCCGCCGCGCGATCTCCTCCTGCGCAGCCGCTTCGTGCAGGACGTGGAAAACGCCACCGCCGAACTCGCCGCCTCCACCGGCGAAGTTCCGCTCCTCGTCGGCACCGTCGTCGCCAACCCCCACGAGCAAGGCCGCCGCGCCTTCAACGCCGCCGCCTTCTGCCACCACGGCCGCGTGCAGCAACTCGCGAAAAAGTGCCTCCTCCCGACCTACGACGTGTTCGACGAGGACCGCTACTTCGAGCCCGCCTCCACGCCCACCGTGATCATCCACGCCGGCAAACGCCTCGGCATCACGATTTGCGAGGACATCTGGGCCAACGAATCCCCCGGCGACACCCGCCTGCACCGCTTCGATCCCGTCGCCGCGCTCAAGGCCGAGGGCATCGATCTCCTCCTCAATCTTTCCGCCAGCCCGTGGTATGTCGGCAAATCCGGCCTGCGCGACCGCATCGTCGCCGACCTCGCCCGCGATCTCTCCGTGCCCGTCGTCTACTGCAACACCATCGGCGGCAACGACGAGCTGATCTTCGACGGCCGCTCCCTCGTCGCCGCGCCCTCCGGCGAGATCAGCCACCGCCTCGCCCCCTTCGCCGAAGACCGCCGCGTCATCGACCTCGCCGCTCCATTCTCCTCGGCTTTCGGATCCGGCTCCCCGCTCCCCGCTCCCTGCTCCCCGCTCCAGGACATCCACGCCGCCCTCGTCCTCGGCCTGCGCGACTACGCCCACAAAAGCGACTTCACCCGCGCCCTCGTCGCGCTCTCCGGCGGCATCGATTCCGCGCTCGTCGCCGAGCTCGCCGTCGCCGCCTTCGGCGCGGAGAACGTCATCGGCGTCTCGCTCCCCTCCGCGATCTCCAGCGAACACTCGAAGGACGACGCCCGCATCCTCGCGCAGAATCTCGGCATCCGTTTCGAGACCATCGCCATCGCCGACACCGTCGCCGCCGCCGAGCGCGCCCTCGCCCCCGTCTTTGCCGGCCGCGCCGCCGACGTCACCGAGGAAAACCTCCAAGCCCGCACCCGCGGCGTCATCATGATGGCGCTCTCGAACAAGTTCGGCGCCCTCCTCCTCACCACGGGAAACAAGAGCGAGGTCGCCGTCGGCTACTGCACGCTCTACGGCGACATGTGCGGCGGCCTCGCCGTAATCAGCGACCTTTTCAAAACGCAGGTCTACGCCCTCTGCCGTTGGATCAACGAGCAGGCAGGCCGCGACGTCATCCCGCGCAACACCATCGAAAAGCCGCCCAGCGCCGAGCTCCGTCCCGGTCAAGTCGACCAGGACAGCCTCCCGCCCTATGACGTGTTGGACGCGCTCCTTCTCGGCTACATCGAGGAACACCTCAGCCGCGCCGAACTCGTCGCGCGCGGCTTCCCCGAGCCCATGGTCCGCGACATCTGCCGCAAGGTGGACCTCAACGAATACAAACGAAAGCAAGCCGCCCCCGGCCTCAAAATCACCCCCCTCGCCTTCGGCGTCGGCCGCCGCATCCCCATCGTCCAAAAATACGTCGGGTGAAAACCAACCGCGAATGAACGCCAATGGACGCGAATCTTAAAAACCGCATCAGCGCGTCGCGCTAGTATCCCATCCCCCCTCGCCTCGGTTCTTACTCAGTAAAATTTCATTATCTCCTTCATTCGCGTCTATTCGCGTTCATTCGCGGTTAAAACATGTCTTCCTCCGTATCCTCCGCCCTCTTCGCTCGCGCCCAAAAGCTCATCCCCGGCGGCGTGAATTCTCCCGTCCGCGCCTTCCGCTCCGTCGGCGGCGCGCCGTTTTTCACGCGGTCCGCCCAAGGCGCCACGCTCACCACCGCCGACGGCCGCGAGCTCATCGACTTCGTCTGCACTTGGGGCCCCTCCATTCACGGCCACAACCACCCGCGCATCCGCGAAGCCATCGCCGACGCCCTCGCCCGCGGCACCTCCTTCGGCACGCCCAACCCCTACGAGGTCGAAATGGCCGAGCTCATCGTCACCTTCTTCCCCTCGATCCAGAAGGTCCGCATGTGCTCCAGCGGCACCGAGGCCACCATGTCCGCCATCCGCCTCGCCCGTGGCTTCACCGGACGCGACAAGATCATCAAGTTCGCCGGCTGCTACCACGGCCACTCCGACTCTCTCCTCGTCTCCGCCGGCTCCGGCGCCCTCACCCACGGCCACCCCGACAGCGCCGGCGTGCCCGCCGCCTTCGCGCGCGAGACCGTCGTCCTCCCCTTCAACGATCCCGCCGCCCTCGACGCCGCCTTCGCCGCCAACCCCGGCCAGATCGCCGCCGTCATCCTCGAACACTACATCGGCAACGTCGGCTTCATCCGCGCCGAGCCCGGCTACCTGCAACACGTCCGCGCCGTCACCCAAAAGCATGGCGCCGTCCTCATTTTCGACGAAGTCATGACCGGCTTCCGCCTCGCCCGCGGCGGCGTCCAGGAACTCGAGAACATCGTCCCCGACCTCACCTGCCTCGGCAAAATCATCGGCGGAGGCCTCCCCGTCGGCGCCTTCGGCGGACGCGCCGAGATCATGGACAAACTCGCCCCGCTCGGCCCCGTCTACCAAGCGGGCACGCTCTCCGGCAACCCGCTCGCCATGGCCGCCGGCATCGCCCAGCTCCGCCTCCTCGACGAACTAAAACCCTACGCGCGCCTCGACGCCCTCGGCCGCCAAATCACCGCCGCCGCCCTCGCCGCCGCGAAAGCCAAAGGCATCGCGCTCCAAGCCCCGCAATGCGGCTCGATGTTCAGCCTCTTCTTCACGTCGCAAACCGTCCGCGACCTGCCCTCGGCGATGAGCTCCGATTCGGCGCTTTTCAAACGCTTCTTCCACGCCTGCCTCGAAGGCGGCGTCTACCTCCCGCCCAGCGCCTACGAAGCCTGGTTCCTCAGCTCCGCCCACGAAGGCCCCGCCATCGACCGCGCCTGCGAAGTCGTCTCCAACGCGATCAAAGGCCTTTAACCACTAGCGAATGCCAACGATCACTGATCCGCCCGCCTCCGACATTAGTGTCCATTAGCGTTCATTAGTGGTTAAACTTCGCGTCACCGCAGCTCAGCTCGCACCCGCGCCAGATCCGCCACCACGTCCGCACCGCCTGCCGACGCGTCCTCGCGGATCGGCCCATCTCCAGCTCCCACCACCGCTCGGTAATCCAGCCCGCGCAGCGCCGCCAGCCGCCAGAACACCGGGTTGAAATACGCCCGGTTAATCAGTTCCACGACACGCGTCCCCGGCGCGCAAAAAACCAGATTCGCCAGCCCCGCCCCGTGCGGCGCCACGATCACGCGCGCCGCCCGAAACACCGCGATCTGCTCCGCCCACGACAACTCCTCCAGCGCGACCTTCGCAAAGCCACGCGGCGCCAACTCCGCCCAGAGTGCGCCTTCATTCGCCACGCGTCGCCGCTTCGCCTTCTCGCGCGTCACATAGATCCGCTCCCCGCGCCCGACGCCACTTCCCGTCGCGCCGTCCCTCCCTAATTCGTCGGCAAACCCCCGCACCCGCTCCACCGTGCTCCGCGTCGGCTCTCCCGGCGCATCCGCGAGCGAAGGCACCAGCAGCGGCCCGCACGCCAGATGGCCCGCGCGCCGCGCCGCGATCACCCGTTCGCTCCCGCCGCGCCACGCCCAGGCCTCGCGTGCGAACGGCTCCGTCATGTGCGCCACAACACTCCCCGCCGCTCCCTTCTCCAGCATCAGCACGCGCGGCAACTCCTCCAACAACCAGTGGCAATACCCCGCGCCAAGATTGACCGCCACGACCGCCGTCGAGCCACGCACCGGCTCCGGTTCCCGCATCTTGCCAAAGCCCAGCAACCAGTGCCGCTCGAACGGCTTTCCCAGATCCTCGGAAACATCGCGCGCGAG
>CBIHRE010000452.1:0-4589 GCA_966212385.1 uncultured Akkermansia sp.
CCGCCCCCTGCCGCAGTTTCCGATGATTTTCGTGAAAACGACGAACACGCTTCAAAACCCGGGCGATCCCATCCTCCTCCCCCGCTCCCAAAACGCCTCCACCGAAGTCGACTACGAGGGCGAACTCGCCGTCGTCATCGGCCGCGCGGCGAAAAATGTCTCCCGCGAACGCGCTCTCGATCACGTGCTCGGTTACACCATCGCCAACGACGTCTCCGCCCGCGACTGGCAATTCAAGTGGGGCGGCGGCCAGTTTTGCCAAGGCAAGGGCTTCGACACCTTTTGCCCGCTCGGCCCCATGCTCGTCACCACCGACGAGATTCCCGACCCGGGCCGCCTCGCCATCCGCACCCGCGTGAACGGCGAACTGCGTCAACAATCCACCACCGCCGATCTTATCTTCGACGTGCCCACGCTCATCGCCTTCCTCAGCGCCAGCAAAACCCTCCTTCCCGGCACGGTCATCCTCACCGGCACCCCCTCCGGAGTCGGCGCCGCCTTCGCTCCGCCGCGTTTTCTACAGCCCGGCGACACCGTCTCCATCGAGATCGAAGGCATCGGCACCCTTTCCAACCCCGTCGCCGCCGAGAGCCCCTGAAACCTCGCACCGTCCCCGTCTCGCCCGCGTCGCTCGCATTCTCGTTCCGCACCGCTGGCATCCGCCCTGCTGAAAACCTCTCGCGACATGATCCGCATCGCCACCCCGACCGGATACACCCTCGTGCCCCACCAGGAACACGCCCGCCTCGCCGGCCGTTTCGCCGAGCATTGGGGCAACGCGCTCTTTCCCGCGCCCGCCCCCGCCGTCATCCTGCCTGAGGTAATCGCCGCCGTGGCCCGCCATGATGACGCCTGGGCCGGCCGCGACGCCACGCCGCTCCTCACCCGCGAACGGCGCCCCGCCGCCTTCACCCGCGAACTCGTCGGCGCCTACTCCGCCTTCGAGGAGATCGACTTCGCCGACTACCTCGCCGTCCGGGGCGCCGCCACCGAAGCCGTCGCCGCCGAGCATCCCCTCGCCGCCATCCTCGTCTCGATGCACACGGTCAACCTCCTCACCGAGCAGGCGGATCTCAGCACGATCAAACCTGCCGATCGCCCCCTCCACGCCGCCTTCATCGAGGGCCAGCTCCGCCGCCAAAGGGAACTCGCCGCCTCGCTCCCGCCCGAACTCGCCGCCCACGCCACGCCCGCCCAACTCCGGCGCGCCTTCGAGTTTCTCCAATTCTGCGACAACCTCTCCCTCCTCGCCTGCGTCCGCTACGATCAACCTCGCGCGGTCCGCCACACCCATCTCGACGCCACCGGCGCGCGCCGCACCATCACTTGCATCCCCTCGGATGCCGGCAGCGGCGCCTACCGCCTAGCCCCTTGGCCTTTCGACATTCCCGAGCTTAGCTTCGCCGTCCCCGCCCGCCAAATCTCCACAGCCGCTTGCGCCGACCTGGCCGTCTTCCGCGCCGCCTACGCCGCCGCCCCCACCGAGCAACTCCCTATCCACCTCGTCGCCTAGGCCACCGGAACTTTATTCGCGTCCATTCGTGTCCATTCGCGGTTAAAAAAGCCCCCCATGTCCTCCGGCCAACTCACTGACTGCATCGCCCTCCTCGGGCCGGAACTGGAGCCCTTTCGCTGCGCCCGCCTCGCCTGGTCGAGCGACACCATCACATCCATAGATCGTATCGAAGCTGTAACTACGATCGCCGACGGCGCCCGCGTCGTCATTCCCGGCCTCTACAACGGCCACACCCACGTGGGTGACTCCGCGCTGCCCGACGGCGCCACCGGCCTCACGCTGGAGCAGGCCTTCTTCCGCCCCGCCGGCTATAAATACCGCGAACTCGCTAAGCTCACGCCCGAGACCCACCTGCCCCACCTCGAGGCGCATCTGCGCTACATGGCCCGCACCGGCACGGTCTGCCACCTCGACTTTCGCGAGCAAGGCCCCGCCGGCGCCGAACTCCTCCGCGCCGCATCCCTCGCCACCGGCGTGGAGTCGATCATTCTCAACCAGTTCAACACCTCGCCTTTCACCGAACCCGAGCTACGCGCCAACCGCCCCGGCCAGGCGCTCCCTCCCGCGCATCGCACCGAGCTCGAGCGCATGCTCGCCGTCGCCGACGGCTTTTCCGAGAGCACGATGAACGACCTCACCGACGCCGCCTGGGCCGAGGTCCGCACCCTCACCGTATCAAAGGGCAAACTCCGCGCCATCCACTGCCTCGAAAACGCCGGCTACCGCGAGCTCTCCCTCGCCACCACCGGCCGCGGCGACCTCGTCCGCGCCATCGAACTCTACGACCCGCACCTCGTCGTCCACATGACCGCCGCCAACGCCGACGAAATCGCCCTCCTCGTGCGCTCCGGAAAAACCGCCGTCCTCAATCCTCGCGCCAACGCCAACCTCGGCCTCCCCCTGCCGCCCGTCGCCGCGCTCCTCCGCGCCGGCGCGAATCTGCTCCTCGGCACCGACAACGGCATGCTCAACTCGCCCAACCTGCTCGCCGAGATCGATTTCACCTACAAGCTCGCCAAGTCCCAGTTCGGCGACGCCCTCTCGCCCGATCCCGCCGCCATCCTCAAGATGGCCACGAGCAACATCCGCCCCGCCCTCGGTGGCGACCACCACGGCGCGCTCGAGGTCGGCCTGCCCGCAAGCTTCGTCGTCCTCGACTTCACCAAGCCGCACCTCCGCCACAGCCGCCACATCATCGCCAGCGTCGTCACGCGCGTCACCCCCGACGACGTCCTCGCCACCTACCGCCACGGCCGCCCCCTCTACCAGTCCGCCGACTTTTCCTAACCACGAATGGACTCGAATTCACCCGAATAGAAAACCGCCAACTTTTCTCTTCTTCCGGATATTCGCGTCTCTTCGCGTCCATTCGCGGTTAAAATTCTCATGCACCACACGCTCTCCCCGGAGCCCTTCTGCGACCGCTGGAACAACGCCACGCCTCCGCGCCTGACCATCGCGCCCGGCGACACCGTCACGTTCCAGTGCGCCGACTCCTCCGGCTACCAGGTGAAGCCCGACTGGACCGCCGCCGATTTCGCCGCGCGCTTCGACCCCCTCAAGGTCCACTCCCTCACCGGACCCGTCGCCATCCATGGCGCCGAGCCCGGCGACACCCTGGAAATCATCATCGAAACGTATCAACACAAGGGATACGCCTGGACCAGCCTCATCCCAGGCCTCGGCCTCCTCGCCGGCGAGTTTCCCGAGCACCACCTCTTCCACTGGAAACTCGACGGCGGCGTCACTCGCAGTTTCCCCGGCGTGACCCTCGATCTGCACCCCTTCGCCGGCATCATAGGCGTGCAGCGCGCCGAGCCCGGCGAGTTCCGCACCCGCGCCCCCGGCGCCTTCGGCGGCAACCTCGACGTCCGCCACCTCACCGCGGGCACGCGCCTCTTCCTACCCGTCTTCACGCCCGGCGCCGGCGTCCTCACCGGCGACTGCCACGCCGCCCAAGGCGACGGCGAGGTCTGCATCAACGGCATGGAGGCGCCGATGGACGCCACCTACACCTTCCAGCTCCACAAAAAGCCCGCCCGCCCCCTCGCCGGCCCCTACGCCCTCTTCCCGGGTCCCTCCTTCACGCCCCCGCGCTACGCCACCAAGCCCTGGCACCTCTTCATCGAATCCGACGTCGACCCGCGCGAAGCCTGCAAACGCGCCGTCCGCCGCGCCATGGAGTTTATCGGCGACCGCCTCGGCGTGACGCCCCAAATGGCCTACACGTTGTGCAGCGTGGACCTCGACCAGAAAGTCAGCCAGCTCGACAACGTCCCCACGACGACCATCACCGCATACCTTCCCGAGGCCATCATCGACTAAAACACCCGATCTTCGCCACAGCGGGCGCAGAGCTCCGACACAGAGTTCACGGAGCCAATCCATTTCAAGAAACCAACCCACGCCCTGCCTTTGCTGGCATCAAAGTCGCCCCACACCTTCCAAAACTCCGTGTCCGAGCTCTGTGTCCTCTGTGTCTAAAATTTAACGCTCCGCAGTCTTCCATTCCACATGTCCCAGATCGCCGCCAAACTCGCCTCGCTCGGTCTCACGCTCCCCAACCCGCCCACGCCCGGCGGCAGCTACGTTCCGCACCGGATCCATGGCGACACACTCATCCTCGCCGGCGTCATCTCGAGCTTCAACGGCCAGATGACCCATGTCGGCCAAGTCGGCCGCGAGCAGACGGTCGAAACCGCCCGCGAGGCCGCGAAGATCTGCGCCCTCAACGTCCTCGCCGCCATCCAAGGCGCGCTCGGCTCGCTCGATCGCGTGGACTCGTTCCTCTACGTCGGCGGCTACGTGAACGCCATCCCCGCCTTCCCCGACGCACCTTCCGTCATCAACGGCGCCAGCGATCTCTTCGTCGAACTCTACGGCGAAGCCGGCCGCCACGCCCGCGCCGCCATCGCCGTCGCCGGCCTCCCCAAAAACGCCACCGTCGAGATCCAGGTCACCGTCTCGATCAAAGCCTGAGGCGGCCATAGCGACAGGCAGACGGAGCGACAGAGTTCTTGTGCCGAGCGGGCAATAATCCCCCAGCTCGCTCGCGCTTGCGCGTTCTTCTGTC
>CBIHRE010000453.1:0-4586 GCA_966212385.1 uncultured Akkermansia sp.
GCGTGACGAGCCGCTCGCCGTCGAGGAAGCGGATCAGAGGGCGGTGGAGGGCGAGGGCTTGGTCGCAAGCGGCGTCGCGAGCAGACGCAACATGGTGGCGGCGTAGCGCCGGCCGAGTTCGCGATACCCGTCGGGGGTGAAATGGAGACGATCGGGGAGGGCGGCGCAGCCCTCGGAGGAGATGAAATGCGCGGTGGGTATCGTGGCGGGAAGCGCGGCGATGATCTCGTTCATGCCCGCGCAGCGGCCGTTCTGGTCGGCTGCGACGACGCCGCCCGCGAGCAAGGGCACGTCCTCGGCGCGGAGTTCGAGGTCGTGGAGGAGGTTTTCGTAGACGCGCTTCACCTTGGCGGGCCATTCGCGGTCGCCGGTGTTGGATTCCCCCTGGTGAAGAAGGACTCCTTTGATCACCCCGTCCTTGGCGGCGATCCGGGCCATCTCGACGAGACGTCCGTAGGGATTTTGTCCATACGCGGCGAGCGGTCCGCGCATCCATTCCGGCGCGGAGGCCATGTAGTCGGCGGCGGTGGCGGAATCGAAGAGTTCGATTCGGCAACCGCCCACCGCCACGTTTACCACGCCGACCGATATCTTCTCCGGCAGGCCTTCGATCATCGATCGACCAAAATAATCCGCGGGGCTCAGGCCGGCGCCGGGGCGGGACAGGGGCGGCGACGCGGGATACCACCGGCCTTTTTCCCGTTTCGACGCGGGAAAATCGACGGCGGCGAGAACGCGGAAGCGCGGATCCGTCCATGTGCTCTCGCTCTCAGGGATGCCGGGGAACCCCTCCATGTTCGATTGCCCGAGGCAGAGATAAATATGGAAGTCGGGATCGGGCGCGGCGGACAGGACCGCGGGCAGAATCAGGGCGAGGGGGAGCAGGATGCGGGTGAAAAGGCGCATGAAGAGGCGGGGCTCAGCGGAAGATGCGTTGGGCGAAGTGATAGAGGTTGCTTCCCCAGTGGTCCGGGTCGTGGCCGAAATCGTCCACATTCCAGAGCCGGGGAATCTGGTTCCGATCCAGAAGCGCGAGGACGCGGCGGGAAATGTTCATGAGCCCGTCTTTGTTGCCGCAGGAAAGGTAGAGCAGCTTCACCCGCGAGCGGACATCGTCGGGGTCGCGGAGGAGGGCGGCGTCGGGCTTGGTGTTTGGCGCGGGCGAAAAGGCGCCGATCCAGGCAAAGGTATCAAGATGACCGAGACCGAAGTTGAGGGTTTGGCCGCCGCCCATGGAAAGCCCGGCGATGGCGCGTCCTTCACGGTCCTTGCGCGTGGCGTATCTGGCCTCGACGGCGGGAATGAGCGATTCGAGCAAGTCGCTTTCGAAGGCGGCGAACCCGGCGACTTTTTCGGGGGAGTAGATGTCTCCGCCGGCCCGGTCGTCGGCGAGCGCGCGGCCGTTGGGCATGACGATGATCATCGGCTCGGCTTTTCCGTCGGCGACGAGGTTGTCGAGAATCACGTTCGGCGAGGCGAAGCGCAGCCATTCGGTTTCATCGCCTCCGATGCCGTGGAGAAGGTAGAGAACGGGATACTTGCGTTCCGGGGTGTAGCCCGGCGGCAGGTAGACCTTGGCTTTGCGCGCGCCCTTGGTGACGAGCGAGTCGTATTCCATCGTTTCGACGCGCCCCTGCGCCACGTCCGCGCGGGCCTGCTTGTAGCCGTC
The DNA here is from genome assembly GCA_966212385.1 of uncultured Akkermansia sp. Classification (GTDB taxonomy): domain Bacteria; phylum Verrucomicrobiota; class Verrucomicrobiia; order Opitutales; family Opitutaceae; genus IMCC26134_A. The sequence continues at coordinate 1,670 of CBIHRE010000453.1, forward strand.
GGGAGCATCGGGAAAAAGGCGCTCGGAGCGTGCGGCGGGGACTTGAACGGCCGATGCCGCCTCAGGGCGGACGGCCGGACCGGACGGGGTTTCAGCCCATAGCGGCGCGGATAGAAGCGGGAGCAGCGAAAGGAGATGGCGTGAGCAGAACGAGGGCATCGAAGAAGGGGGACGTGGCTGTTTAGGGCTCAGCGGTCGTCGATCACATTACCGTAGGTGAGCGTGCCGCGTGGTTTGCCGGAGACATGGCCGTCGACGAAGAGGCAGTTGACGGTATTGTTGTGGCGGTAGCGGAGGAAGCCGACGGTGGCCCGGCTGTCTCGATTGGGATTTGTTTGGTCGAGCGGATCCGTGAGCGACTTGGCCGGGGCGCCCTCGTAGGAACGGTTGAAGTAGCCTCCGGCGCCGTCGCTGGCCGCGCCGTAGGTGGAGAAAAACGAGTCGTCGCCGTTGTCGTTCTGGCTGCCGTCGGCGATCAGGATGACTTGGGCAGGGCGCTGGACTTTGGAGAGCTTGTAGTGAGGGCCGGTCGTGGTGTCGCCGCGCATGATGACCGGGTGGACCGCGTAGTTGCCCCAGGAGCGTCCTTTCACCGGCAGCGGCGAGCCGGGGCACATGTAGAAATAGGCGGGCACCTGCGAATAGTCGGTGCCGGCGGGCAAATCGGGAAGCACAGGGCTGCCCATCATGTTGGAGCTTTTCATGCTCATGTAGCTGATAAGGGCCTGATACCAGAGGACGCCTTGGGCGCCTGGGATCGACGGATCGGTGACCTTGCCGCGCCAAGGCGGCGCCATGCCTTTGTTTTCGTCCGAGAAGAGCCGGACGGCGATTCCCAACTGACGAAGGCGGCTGATGCAGTCGGCGGCGCGCGCCTTTTGCCGGACGGCGCCGACGGTCGGGATCAAGATCGCGGCGAGAATGCCGATGATCGCGATGACGGTGAGGAGTTCGATGAGCGTAAACGCTCGTCTGGGGTGCTTGCGGGGCTTCATGGGGCTCGGACGGAGTTTCGGGCCCTGTCGCGAAGGACGATCTCCGCGAAGGGGATCAGGGCTTTTCACCGGGACCATTAGGAGGACGCGCCGGGTCCTCTATCCCATTTAAGGTCTAACAGTAGACTTAGTGGTCGGGCCGATGGCTTGATGACTGCGTTTAGGATTCCAGAGGAGCGTCGCCGACCATACGTTTTCTGCTGCCGCCCGGCCGTGTTTCAGGGGGCGATTCCGTCGAAGAGCAGCGGCGAAGCGGGCTTGGCGACCCGGGGGCAGCTCGCCCCGTCGAACCAGGTGCCCTCGACAAAAGTCGTGGTGGGGATGGCGGGCACGCCGTATTTGTTGTGTTGCAGCTGTCCGGCCAGCAGCTCGACCGCGAGCTCGCCGACGGTGGTGTGGTTTTGGCGGACGCCCGCGACGAGCCCCGTGGAGTCGTCCAGGAAGAGGTCCGCGAAGGCGATATCGTGCGGGATGCGGAGCTTGAGCGCCTTCAACGCGGGGAGGACGAATTCGGCTTTGCTCAACAGGATCTCGGGCCGGTGCTTGTCCAGCCAGCGCTCGAAGTGGACGGAGTCCACTACGCCCGGCATGCCATATTCGTTGAACCAGCCGTCGACGGGCTTGGCGTCGGGGAAGATGTAGGCGGGGATGCGATCCTCCTCCGCGAGGTTCTGTTGTTCGCAGAGGAAGCCCGCGGTCCAGTAGTTGTCGACGGCGTGATCCCAGCCGCGGTGCATCACGAAGCCGATGCGACGGTAGCCGGCCTCCATGACGCGCTGCATCGCGAGCCGTGCGATGTCGCATTGGTTGTTCGTGACGTTGTGGAGCAGCGGCTGGTGCGGGTAGTAGTCGATTTTGACCGCGCTGTAACGCGACCAGTCGAGCTTGAGAGCGTCGCCGAGGGCAAACCCGTGGGAGGCGATGATCAGGCCGGTGATGCCGCGGGCTCTGAAAATGGAATTGAGTCGCTCGTGGGTCAGTCCGGGCTCGCCGAGCCAGAAGTGGTCGAGCTTGAAGCCGAGCTGCTTGGCCTTTGATTCCGCGCCGGCGTAGAAATCGGGGTGCGCGGTGATTTTTTTCCAGCCCCAACGTGTTTTCCAGTTGGTCAGGTAGGCGAGGGTGGGCGGGTTTCGGCGCGCGCGGTTTTGGGCGCGGTAGGAAATGAGCGCCCGCATCATGGGATCGGGCACGTAGCCGAGTTTTTCCGCGAGCTGCCGGATGCGGGTCTTGGTGGCCTCGGGGATGCGCGGGTGATTGCGCATCGCGAGCGAGACGGTGGTGACATGCACGCCCGCGGCGCGCGCGATGTCGGATAGGGTGGTCCGACGTGAATTATCCATGGGCGTGAAGGGCAGGGGATAGCAGGCCAGGCCTCAAGCCATTCCACCGTGGCGGCGCGTCGGCATGCCCGGGGCGCGCGATCCGTTCAGGCGACGCAGGCGGCCTGCGTGGGATTCACGACCCGCATGCGGCCGTCGGTGTCGTAGACCAGTTCCTTGACCTTGATGCAGCGCAGGTGGTTGAGGCCGCCGGACAGGCTCGAGTCGTGGTGAAATAGATACCACTTCCCTTTGAACTCCACGATCGAGTGGTGGGTCGTCCAGCCCACGACGGGCTCGAGCAGACGCCCGGCGTAGGTGAAAGGGCCGAGGGGATTGTCCGAGGTGGCGTAGGCGAGGTAGTGGGTGTTGCCCGTCGAATAGGAGAAATAGTAGACGCCGCCGCGCTTGTGCAGCCATGCCGCCTCGAAGAATCGCCGTTCGTGGTCGCCCGCGCGCAGCGGCAGGCCCGTCTCGTCGAGAATGACCAATTCGCGGACAGGTCCCTGGAAGGATTTCATGTCGGGGGCGAGTTGCGCGATGCGCGGGCGTAGCGCCGGCTGATCGCCGACGGGCTCCGTGCCGGCGGAGTCGTGCGAGTTG
>CBIHRE010000454.1:0-4573 GCA_966212385.1 uncultured Akkermansia sp.
GATGCGCTTCTGGCGCGAGCGGCCGTGAGCGCCGCTTCCTCTCCCCAACTAAAAACGACGCCGTCGCGCCTCAGCGCGAGGAATTGCCGGTCCGCCGCGGCGATCGCCACGATGTCGGCCGCGTCCGCGGGGATCTGCGTGAGCGGCTCGGAAACGGACGCGTTGTCGAGTCGCCAGGCGAAGAGCGTGCCGTCCTTTTTGAGCACGAGCCCATGGTAGGTCGACGCCACGACGGAGAGCACGCCGCTTTGCGTGGCGGCGGGCACGCCGGTGTCGACCACGCCGTTGGAGCTCCATTTCACGAGGCGGCCGTCGGCGCGCACGGCGAAAAACCAACCTTCGTTGGCCGCGACGCACACCACGCCGCTCCGAGCGTCCGACGGCACGGTGGCATCGCTGTTCCAATGGAAAATCGAGCCGTCGGCGCGCAGCGTCACCGCGCTGCTGGAGTTCAGCGCGAGCGCGACCGCGCGGGCCGGTGGCGTCGGCCCCGCATAATAGCCCGGCTGCAAAACCGCGGGCACCGAGTGGCCGCTGAGGCTGACCACGCTGCCGTCGTGCCGGAGCACGAACTGTCGGGTCCCCTTGGTGTAGACGCCCCGCACGCCGGACTGCGCGTAGGTCGGAAGCGGGGAGGTCGAGAGCGAGCTGCCTTCCGCCACGCGGGAGAGCTGCACCGAGCCCGCGGTGGTGACGACCAGGTGGTTGTGCTGGCCGGTGGCGAACGAGGCCTCGTGCATGGGCTGCGAGTCCGTCGGCGTCACCCGCAGGTCGAGCAGGTTTTTTCCTTCGCGGAGCGCCAGCGCGCCGCCGACCGGCAGGGCGACGGGAGGGGTAGCTCCCGGGTAGGCCGAATAGCTGCCCCAGACCGAGACGCGACCGTCCGCCAACACGGCGGCGCCTACATTGTCGCTGCTATCGAAGGCGACCGGCACGTTCGCGAAAGGGCCCGGCATATACGAGCTCATGGGCGAGTCGCTCCAGACCACCTGCGAGCCGTCCGCCTTCAGCGCGTAGGCCTGGGAAAGACCGGCCCAGATCGCGACCACACCGGTCCGCGCCGCCACGGGCACGGTGGCGAGCGGAGTCCGGCCGCCCCAGCCGACGACCGAGCCGTCGGCTTTGAGCGCGAGACTGTAGCCGTAGCCCGCCGCGATCGCCACCACCCCGGACGAGACCTCCGCCGGCAAGGCCGGGCTGGCGCCCCACTGCACGACGCCGCCGTTGTTTTTCAGCACCAGTGCGTGGGACTGACCTAGCGCGATGGCGCGATTGTCGGCGCCGAGCGTGGTCGGGACGGCGGCCAGACCGCTGATCATTCCCCAGCCCACCACCACACCGTCACGACGCAGCGCGAGGGAATTGCCCTGGCGCGCCGCGATCGCGGCCACGCCGGCCGCGGCGTCGGAGGGGATGTTCAAGATCGCCGAGCTGGCGCTGCCCCAGGCCACCGTCGTGCCGTCCGCGCGCAAGGCGAGCACGTGGGTCGAGCCGGCGGCGATCGCCACGAGCTCCGACTGCGCCGGGAGCGGCACCGTCGTGAGAGACGATGAGGCGCCGGTCGCGAACACCGCCCCTCCGCCCGGCCCGATGCCGACGACAAAATTGCTCCCCGCAGCCAGGCTGGGGCCGGAAGTCGCCCGCTGAAAGGGCATGCCGTTGAAACGCATCTGAAGCTGCCCCGGCTCCAAGGTCCGCGCCGATACGGTGAGCGCGCTCACGGAGGAGGGCAGCGACTGCGCGTAGGTCAACGTTCCGGAAGAAAAGGCCGGCGTGAGCGCGCCGGCGCCCGTGCCGAGCTCGGCCAGCGCCGGCACCGCGGCCTCGCGTGTGATCTCGAACGAGTAGGAACGGCGCGCGCCCGGCGCGAAGCCGGCAAAACCCGGCGAAAACGCCTGGTTGCCCCAGGCCACGACACGCCCGTCGGCGCGCAGCGCGAGCGTGTGCGACGCCCCGGCGGAAATCGCCACGACATCCGATTGCGCAGGGACGGGCACGGTGGTCTGGCCGGAGGCGTTGTCGCCCCAAGCCGCCACCGAACCGTCACGCCGCAACGCCACCGCGTGTCGGTCGCCGGCGGCGATCGCGATGAAGTCCGAGCCGGCCGGCACCGGCTCAAAAACGAAGGCGTTTTTGCCCCAGACTCCGAGCGTGCCGTCGCGCTTCAGCACGAGATTGACGCCGTCGCCCGCCGCCACCGCCACCACGCCCGCTTGCGCCCAGGCGGGCACGGTCGCCGTCGGCCCCGAGGTGGAGCCCCAGACGGCCACCCCGCCCCTCGCGGTCAAACCGATCATGTGGGAACGGCCGGCCGAGATCGCCTGCGCGCCGGCGGCCAGCTCGCCGGGAATCGAGTAGGCCGTGCCCCACGAGCGCACCGTGCCATCTTCGAGCAGCGCGGCGGCAAAAGTCTCCGTCACCGCCACCCGCCGAGCGCGCGGGCGCGAGCCGGTTCCCGAGTAGCTGGTCGTGGAAAGATCGCTCGGCGGAGTGCCGCCTCGCAGAGTCTGGATAGTCCCGTCGAAGCGCACGAGGTATTCGCCGTAGGCGCCGCTGCCGACGGAAGCGTTGTCCTTCAGGTAGACGACGGCGGGCGTCGTCGGAAGCGTCGTCGTCGCGTTGATCCGCGCGACTTCCGTCGTGCCGTCCGCGCGCAGGAACCAGTTGCGGTCGCGCCCGGCCACGATCGGCGTGCCCGAAAGCGCGGCGCCGTCGAGGGGGAGGGCGCGCAGCTCGATCTGATGGGCGCCGCTGCGCAGAGCGACCGGCCCGCCGGCGGGGGCCATGAGCCGGATGTCGGCGTCGCTGGTTTGCGTGGGGAAGGATCCCCAGGTCACCACCGATCCGTCCGCCTTGATCGCCGAGCTGTGAGTCTCTCCCGCGGCGATCGCGATCACGCCCGAGGACACCGAGGCGGGCGGGGTCAGCGTGGAATTGCCCCAACCGGCGACCGAACCGTCGCTCAGCAAGGCCATGGCGTGATAACGGCCCGCCGCGATGGCGACCGCCCGCTGTCCGACGGAAGCGGGCGTGGCCGTGATGTTGCCCCAGCCGACCACCGAGCCATCCGTCTTGAGCGCGAGGGAGAAGTCCTGCCCCGCGGCGACCGTGCGCACGCCCGACGCGACCGAGGCGGGCGAGGTCGTGCCGGTGGGAAAAGCGCCCCAAGTCACCACCGAGCCGTCCGTCTTGGCGACGACGACGTGGCCGTATCCGAGCGCGATGGCTGACACGCCCGATGACGCCTCGGCCGGGATCGTGTTAAGCAGAGAACTTTGCCCCCACACGACGGGCGTCCCGCCCCGCCGCAGAACCGCGCTGGAGTTGCTTCGCGCCGCGATCGCGATCACGTCGTGTCGCGCCGCCGCCGGGATCGCGAGAGGGGCGGAGGAGTTGGTGCTCCAGGTGACGAGACTGCCGTCGGCTTTTAGCGCCAACGCGTGCGAGGAGCCCACGCTCACGGAAACGACACCGCTCTGCGCCTCCGCGGGAATCGGCGACAACGAAGAGGAAGAGCCCCAGACGCTCAGCCCGCCTTGCGCGTTGATGCCGAGGTTGCAAAAACCGCCGGCCGCCAGGGTGACGCCGGACGCGAGGCGCCGCGACGGACCGCCGTTGACCGTCATCTCCCAACCCGCCACGGGATCGCGGCTCTGCCCCGCGAGCGAGACCGCCTTCATCGTGGAGGGCACCGTCTGCGCGTAGGCGAAAGTCTCCGACGCGAAGGCCGGCGTCAGCGCCCCACCCGAGGAGCGCAGCGAGTCGATGACGATGCCCGGAGCGGCGCGCGTGGCCGCGATGGTCAAAGCGTTGCCCGGCGGACCTGCGCGCAAGACCGCGCCGCCTGTGGCCACGGTCGCCGTGCGCGCACCCCAGGTGATGAGCGTCCCGTCCGTTTTCAACGCCGTCACGTGGTCCATCCCGGCGACCACGTCGGCGATCTCCGAGCGGGCGTTGGCCGGCCACGCGGTGTAGACCGAAAGGCTGGCGAGGCTCGGACCACCGAGGAGCTCCAAGGTGCCGTCGGTGAAAAGCACCGCGGTGAAATCGCGCCCTGCGTCGATCTTGGACACGGGCTTGGGCGCGGCAAAAACGTAGGCCGTCGAACCAGTGTCGGTGTAGCCCTTGCCCCAGAAAACCAACGAACGGTCGGAGCGCAGCGCGACGCCGTGGTTCGCGCCGGCGGCGACGCTCACGACCCCGGACTGGGCCGCGGTCGGCACGACGGTGCTATTATAGGAGGCGTTTCCCCACGCGATCACCGCGCCGTTGCGTCGCAAGGCCAGCGCATATGTCGCGCCGAGATCCATGGCGATCACCTCGGATTGGGCGGTCGCCGGTATCGTCAACACACCCGAAGTCGCCGAACCCCAGCCGCGCAACACGCCCGAACGCCCCAGCGCGAAATACGCGGAACCGCCGATCGCCGAGATCGCCACGGTCGGGTACGCCCCGACGGCGGGGGGCCCGGGGGCGGTTCCGGTGGGTTCGCTCCACCCCAACAACCGGCCGACGGCCGGCAAACCCACCCCCGCCCCCACGACTGTTGCGACCCGCGCGAATCTCACGAACC
>CBIHRE010000455.1:0-4567 GCA_966212385.1 uncultured Akkermansia sp.
AATCGGCTAATCGCCGACCCCAACTTCACCCTTGCTCGTTAACACCGCTGCTCTGTGTTCTTTGCGGCTATTGTTTTGGTTTAGCCGTCCGAGCGGAGGGGGGAATCGGCGAGGACTTTGCTCCAGATCGGGCCGAGGACGCCGGCGTAGAGCATGACGGCGTCGCCGACCAAGTTGCCGGCGCAGTAGCGGAGGCCGCCGTTTTCTCGATGGGGGAAGGCGGCGAAATCGAGCGTGGCGTGAAGACGCCCGAGGTAATCGATGTCCTCGAAGGAGCTGGCGCCGATGAAGGCCATGCCGCTGCCGCCGGCGGAGATGTCGAGGCCGAGGATGATCATGCCGGAATCGATGTCGAGGCGGTCGTTTTCCGCCGAGCGCGGCCATTCGCGCGACCACGCGAAGCCGCCCAGGCCATGCGCGAGTTCGCGGCGGGCGATGGCATACTGTGCACGTGCGAAGTCCTCGTCGACGAGGCGCAGGAAATGAAGCGCGCCCCAAAGGGTGGAACCTTCCGGGCCGTCGCCGATGTCGCCGGCGGTGCTGAAGCTCGAGACGAGCAGGCCGGTGCGCGGGTCGGTGAAACGGCGGCGCGCCTCGGCGAGCCAGGTGCGGAGAAAGGCGGAGTGGTCGGTGCCGTCGAGGTGGTCGGCGAGTCGCACGGCGGCGAGCGCGATGGCATGGTCGAAGAGCCAGCACTCGTCGGGGTAGCTTTCGGAGACGAGAAGCGGACTGGCCTCGAGTCGCGAGACGATGGCGTCGATGCGCTCGGCGAGCGTGGCGCGGTAGGCGGGCTTTTCTTCCGCCATGCGGCGCATGGCGAGCATGAGGGCGATTTCCCCGTCGACGAACAGGCTGCGGGCGGGACGGACGATCCAAGGGCGGCGACTGGCGTAGGGGAGGAGGAAAACGGTCTGTCCGTGCTCGCGTTCGAGGCGGAGGGTTTCGTCGATGATCTCGTCGGCGACGGCGAGATTGCGCGCGGTGGAGGCGGAATCGCGCAGGCTCATCTCGGAGAGCGACCAGACGAGAAAACTGCGACCCATGAAGTCCCACTCGGCGTTGCGGCCGCGCATGCGGGCGAGTTCGCGGGCTTTCAGTTCCGGGTCGGTCCAAAGCGTGAGCTGGCGGTCGGCGAGGGCGCGGGGATGAGCGGGGATTCCGCCTACGGAGTCGGCGAGGTAGGTGTCGGGCGAGCGAACGAAAAGCCAGTGGACGCTCGGGAGCCAGACGGCGGAGGCGAGGGCGAGCGCGACGGGACCGGAGAGCCAGCGCCGCGGGCGGCGAGTTGAGCGGGCCGTGGACGCGGGTGAAGCGGGCGGGGTGGCGAGGTTCATGCGCGCAGTCTGGCACGCATGCATGAAGAGCGGATGAAGCTCGGATGAATTGAGGATGAAATGAACGTGTCGAAGGGGCGGGGCGTGCTTGCGGACGGCCGCGGGCGCGTCAAAACAAAAAGCCGGGCCGCGGGCCGCGGCCCGGCTCGGAAGTCGGTGAGGGGATACGGCGGCTATTTAATCCAAACGACCGCGTGAGCTTATGCCAGGACGGTGGGCGTGCGCGTCCCTGCGCACGCTTTCGTAGGGTGAGCGATGAACGGGCGGAGGGACCCGCCAATGCACCCGGAGTCCGGAAGTGTGGGAGGTCTATGTTATCAGGCGCCGAGCACGTGCTGCCAGTGGCGTTCCTGGGCCTGACGGGCGGTCTTGAGGGCGCCGCGGGCGACGTAGTCCTTGTAATTCTGGCCGAGGACGCGGACGCGCGGATTTTCAAAACCTTCCTCGAGGAGCTTGGTCTGGAGGGCGACGCCGAAGCCGCGGATGAGGCTGCCGCCGCCGGTGACGATGATGTTTTGGAGGAGTTCGCCGATGGAGTCCGGATCGGCGCGGGCGATGAGCTCGCGGGTCATCTCGAAGGTCTTTTCGAGGAGGGCCTCGCAGCCGGCGGCGATGTGCGTGGTGAGATCGATTTTCACGGGCTTGCCGGCGATCATGACGGTGACGATGGCGGGGGCGGCGCCGTCGTCGCCCATGACGTAGGAGTGTTTTTCCTTCGCTTCGCGGACCTTCGCGAGGGTGAGGCCGGAGTCGGGATAGGCGGCGAGGGCGGAGTCGAGAATGATCTGGTCGACGGCGTCGCCGGCGAAGGGCGCGCTGAGCTGGTCGTCGGTGGTGGGGTAGCGGCCCTGCACGAGGCAGACGTCGGTGGAGCCGGCGCCGATGTCGACGTAGAGGGAGTTCAAGACCGGGTCCTGATACTCGGAATCGGAGAGGCGGTCTTCGTCGCGGTAGCCGAGGGCGGCGAGGAAGGGCTCGGGAACGAAGATGACCTTGTTGAAGAGGCCTTGGACGGCGGAGCGCGCGTTTTCGCGGGCGGCGAGATCGGAGCTGGCGGGCATGCCGATGACCGCGCGGATTTCTCCGGAGTTGTCGGGAAGACGGGAGCGCAGATGCGCGGCGAAGTCGCGGGCGGCCTCGCGCTCGGCGATCACGCCGCCGCGGAGGGGACGGACGAGACGGAGGTGGGCGTGGTGTTTTTGAGCGAGCTTGCCGAAGAGGACGCGGGCGTCGCCTGGGAGGATGCCGGGGAGGACGTTGTCCTGCGCGTAGCCGACGAGGGTGGGGATCTGCTCCTGCACGAGGAGCTCGGTGCCATCGCGGCGGGCGGCGTGGAGCGAGGAGAGATTGGTGCCCCAGTCGAGGCCGACGAGGAGGGTGTCTTGGGCGACGGGCAGATCGAGCGCGGAGGAAACGGCGCGGGCGGAGGAGCTGGTGACGGTGGTCTTGGTGGGCATGGTGAGGAGGTGGGTTGGGGTGAAAAAATTCAGGCGAGGGCGGCGGCGGCGCGGGTGAGCGAGGAGCGCAAAGGCCAGATCGCCTCGCGGCGGGCTTCGCGTTCCGCCTCGGCGAGACCGTCGAGCATGCCTACGATGTCGCCGACGGGGACCGAGCGGCGAAGACCGAGCGGGCGCGGCGCGGTGGTCGAGGCGGATGCGGGCGAGGGCGAGGCCGGGGATGTCGCGGAGTGAAGGGGGACGGGGGAGCCGAGGCCGTTGGCGATCAAGCCGGCGGTGATGAGGCGGCGCTGCGCGAGACCGCGGGAAACGAAAGTCTGCGAGTCGGCGAAGAGGCGGCGCAGACGGTCTTGCAGCTCGGCTTTGCGGAGGCCGCAGGAAGCGCTCCAAGCTTGGATCAGCGCGGGGAGGCGTTCTTGGAGGACGCGGACGGCTTCGTCTTCGCGGCCCTCGGCGCGGAGCACGCAGGCCTCCAGCGTCCAGTGCTCGAGTTCGGCCCAGCGCGGATCGGGGGTATCGGAGGCGGAAAAAGTGGTGGCTGCGGGCGCGGCGGCGAGCATGCCATTGGTTTAAGCAACGGCGATGCCATGTTTGTAACTAGCCGCAGGCCGGGTGTATGCGTGCGTAGTCGGGCCTTGGCTAAATTTTGCCTGGTGACGGAGGCAGAATTTTCCGGCGAGTCAGGCCGTGTGGTTTCGGGATTGGTTTCAGCCGCGATACAACGCGTGCATGAGCAGGAAGGGCGTGGAGGCCGCCGTGACGAAGAGCATCATTCGCTGCGAAAAGAAAAACCACAGCACGGGCAGCCAGATGCCCCAGAGCAGAAGCGGCGTCCATGACTCGCGCGGCTGGAACATGCTCCAGCAGGCGAGGAGAAGCGCGTGGCCGACGGGGAGGCCGACCAGTTCGCGCGTCTCGGTGTCGAGATACTTCACCGTTTCCTTTAGAGCCGCTCGGCTATCGCGACGGCTTTGAAGAGTGCGGAGGCCTTGTTGACCGTCTCCTGGAATTCGCTCTCGGGCACGCTGTCGGCGACGACGCCGGCGCCGGCCTGGATGTGGATCATGCCGTCCTTGATCAGCGAGGTGCGGAGCATGATGCAGGTGTCGCTGTTGCCGTCGTAGCCGAAGTAGCCGAGGGCGCCGGCGTAGAAGCCGCGCTGCACGGGCTCGGTGTTGGCGATGATCTGCATGGCGCGGATCTTGGGCGCGCCGCTGACGGTGCCGGCGGGGAAGGTGGCGCGCATGAGATCGAAGGCGTTTTTCTCGGGCGAGATTTTGCCCTCCACCTGCGAGACGATGTGCATGACGTGCGAGTAGCGCTCGATGATGAAGCTCTCGGGCACGGTGACGGAGCCGTATTGGCAGACGCGGCCAATGTCGTTGCGCGCGAGGTCGACGAGCATGAGGTGCTCGGCGCGTTCCTTCTGGTCGGCGAGGAGGTCTTTTTCGAGGGCGAGGTCGTCGGCGTGGGTGGCGCCGCGTTTGCGCGTGCCGGCGATGGGGCGGATCTCGACGAGGCCGTCGGTGAGGCGCACGTGGACCTCGGGCGAGGCACCGACGATCGCGAAGTCGCCCGTGTCCAAGATGAACATGTAGGGCGAGGGGTTTACCGTGCGGAGGGCGCGGTAGAGCTCGAGCGGGCTGCGGTTGAAGGGCTTGGAGAAACGCTGTGAGGGGACGAACTGGATGATGTCGCCCGAGCGGACGAATTCCTGGCCGTCGACCACGGCTTTTTCGAAGGCGGGCTTGGTGAAGTTGCCCGGGGGGACGGCGA
>CBIHRE010000456.1:0-4565 GCA_966212385.1 uncultured Akkermansia sp.
TGGCGGTCTTGTTGGCGAGGGCGGGGCGCGGGACTTGACAGGGTTTTACGGGCGTCGCTTACTGCCCGTTCGTTATTACAGTTCACTTTACGAGAAGTGGGCCTCTGGCCCGCTTTTTTTTTTCCTAACCACCTCCCCTCACGACCCTCATGAGCAGCGAAATTCTTACCGTCCTTGAATACATGGAGAAGGAAAGGGGCATCGCGCGTGCCGATATGATCGCGGCGATCGTCAATGCCATCAAGGCGGCCGCCCTGAAGGGGGTTAACTCCGGTCAGGAGCTGAAGATCGAGATCAACCCCAAGAACGGCCAGCTGAAGGCGTGGTCGATCCTCAAGGTCACCGATTCCGTGAGCGATCCGAAGCTGGAGATCGCGCTGGAAAAGGCCCAGGCCCTGAAGCCGGGCGTGTTGATCGGGGAAGTGATCGAGCGCGAAATCAATCCGTCCGAGCTCGGCCGTATCGCCGCCCAGACCGCGCGTCAGGCCGTGATGCAGAAGCTTCGGCAGTTCGAAAAGGACCGCATCTACGACGACTACAAGGACATGGTGGGCAACATCGTGACCGGCACGGTTCGTCGCAAGGAGCGCAACGATATCTTCGTGGACTTGGGCAAATCCGAGGCGGTCCTTCCCGGTCGCGAGCAGGTTCCCGGCGAGGAATACCAGCCGGGTGATCGGATCCGCGCCATCTTGCTCGCCATCGAGAGCACCCCGCGCGGTCCGGAGCTCATTCTTTCCCGTGGCAGCCCGAAATTTGTCCGCCGCCTTTTCGAGGTGGAAGTGGGCGAGATCGCCGACGGCACGGTCAAGATCGAGGCCTTCGCCCGCGAACCCGGTTATCGCACGAAGATCGCCGTCACCAGCACCGATCCCAAGGTCGACCCCGTCGGCGCTTGCGTCGGCGCCCGCGGCGCCCGCGTGAAGACCATCGTTCGCGAGCTCAACGGCGAGAAGGTCGACATTATCAACTGGTTCGCCGACCCGAAGCAGATGGTGCTCGAGGCGCTCAAGCCCGCCGTGCCCCGCGAGATCGTCCTCGACGACCGCTCCAAGCGCATCCTGCTCAAGGTTGCGACCGAGGATCTCGCGATCGCCATCGGCAAGAAAGGCCAGAACGCCCGTCTCACCTCGCGGCTGATCGGCTGGCGCATCGACATCGAGGAGCACAAGAGCACCGTCGTCGATCCGCGCGCCCAAGCGACCAGGTCGCTTGTCGACGCCTTCGGTCTCCCGGGCGCTCTTGCCGAGCGTCTCGTCTCGGTCGGTATCAACTCGCCCGCCGCCTTCGAAGGCGTGGACGCCGAAGCGCTGGTCGAGGCCGGCTTTAGCGCCGACGAGGCCGCCGCCATCATGCAACGCGTCTCCGGTGCCTGAGCCCCGGTTCGCCCCGCTGGTCATATCCCCGCTTTTATCGCATAGTTTCCCCTTTTCGCCCGTAATCTTCCGACTGTCGCCCGCCGAATGAGTATCCGCATCCACGAACTTGCCAAACGTCACAACATGGAGGCCAAGGAGATGTTGGCGCTGCTCAAGGAGCGCGGCTTCGTCTCGCCGGATACCAAGTCGGTTTCCAGCACGTTGAACAAAATCTACGAGGAGGAGATCGAGAAGGAGTTCGCCGCCAAGGCCGCCGCCAAAGCCGTCGCCGAAACGCCTGCTCCCGCCGCCGCGGCTCCGGCGTCCGCCTCCCCGCGCGTGCCGATGGTCAAGAGCGTGGAAGACGTGGCCCGTGAAAAGGCCGAGGCCGCCGCCAAGGCCGCCGCCGAAGCCAAAGCCGCCGCCGCGGCGTCCGCCCCGGCAGCCCCGGCCCCGGCTGCCGCGCCCGCTCCTGTCGCCACGCCTGCTCCGGTTTCCGCGCCGGCTCCCGTGAGCGCGCCTCGGCCGGTGAGCGCGCCGCCGCCCGCCCCGATCTCGCGTCCGCCCGCGGTCACTCCGCCCGTGAGCGCACCGCGTCCGGTTTCCGCTCCGGTGGCTCCGCCGCCGGTGAGCGCGCCGCGTTCGCCCGCGCCCTTGGCCACTCCCGGCCTTCGCGCCCCCGGCTCCGCGCCGGCTCCCGCTCCGGTGCCGCTTCGTCCGGTCGCTCCCTCCGCGCCGGCTCCTGTTTCTCCGCCGGCTCCTGTCGTTTCCGCGCCCGCGCCGGTCTCCGCCCCTTCGGCTCCGCCCGTGGTTTCCGCGCCGCCGCGTCCTCCGGGCCCCCCGCCCACGCCGGCTATTCCGGCCGCGGGCGCTCCCAAGGCGCTCCCGGCATTCCCCGCCGCGCCTGCCGGTGCGCCGCGTCCCGCTTTTGCCTCCGCCGCGCCCGCCACGGCTTCGAACGCCACGATCACGGAGGAGGGCGGCATCAAGATCATCCACCTCAAGCCGCCGATCATCGTGCGCGATTTCGCCACGACCCTCGGCATGAAGCCCTTCAAGCTCATCTCCGAGCTGATGGAGGCCGGGATCTTCGCCTCGATCAACCAGACGATCGACGAGCAGGTCGCCGCCAAAGTCGCCGAAAAGCACGGCTTCCTGCTTGAGATCAAGCATCGCGGCGAGGCCCAGCCCCAGGTCTCCAAGAAGGACAAGGAGGCCGCCAAGGCCAAGCAGGCCGCCGAGGACGAGGTCAAGAATCTCGCCCCGCGCCCGCCGGTCGTCTGCATCCTCGGCCACGTCGACCACGGCAAGACCTCGCTGCTCGACGCCATCCGCAAGGCCAACGTCGCCGCCGGCGAGGCGGGCGGCATCACCCAGCACATCGGCGCCTACCAGGTCGAGCACCAGGGCCGCCGTATCACCTTCCTCGATACGCCCGGCCACGCCGCCTTCAACAAGATGCGCGCCCGCGGCGCGTCCGTCACCGACGTCGCGATCCTCGTGGTCGCCGCCGACGACGGCTTCATGCCGCAGACCGACGAAGCGCTCAAGCACGCCCAGTCCGCCGCCGTCACGACGATGGTCGCGGTGAACAAGATGGACGTGAAGGGCGCCAACCTCGACCGCGTGAAGCAGCAGATGCAGGAGCGCAACATCGCCCCCGAGGACTGGGGCGGCGAGACCGTCACCGTTCCGGTCTCCGCGCTGAAGGGCACCGGCCTTTCCGACCTCCTCGACATGATCCTCCTCCAGGCGGACGTGCTCGAGCTCAAGGCCAACCCGAAGGCCGAGGCCTCCGGCATCGTGATCGAATCGCAGGTCGACGTCGGCCGCGGCCCGCTCGCGACCCTCCTCGTCCAACGCGGCACCCTCAAGGTCGGCGACGCCCTCGTTTGCGGCGCCCACTGGTGCAAGGTCCGCGCGATGTTCGACGACAAGGGCGCCAACCTCAAGGAGGCCCCGCCCTCCACGCCCGTCCGCGTCATCGGCTGGTCCGGCGCGCCCGACAGCGGAGCCCAGTTCAAGGTCGTTAAGAACGCCCGCGAGGCCGAGAACCTCGCCGACGAGGAGCAGCTGCGCATCAAGAAAGAGGCGTCCGCCAACGCCGCCGCGCCGAAGAACGTCTCCGTCGACCAGCTCTTCGCCGACATCGCCGCCGTCCAGGCCAAGGTCCTCAAGGTCATCATCAAGACCGACGTCTTCGGCTCCACCGAGGCCGTCCGCCACGTTCTGGAAGGCATCAAGTCCAACAAGGTTTCGCTCGAGATCGTCTCCACGGACGTGGGCCTCGTCACCAAGAACGACGTGCTCATGGCCGGCACCGGCGGCGCCGTCGTCCTCGGCTTCAACACGAAGCTGGAGAACGGCGTCACCCCGCTCGCCAAGCACCACGGCGTGCGCATCGAGACCTTCGGCATCATCTACGAACTCGCCGACAAGGTGAAGGAGATGATGGCCGATCTGCTCGAGCCCGATCTCAAGGAGGTCAAGCTCGGCGCCGCCGAGGTCCGCGCCACCTTCCCGCTGGCCAAGGGTTTCGTCGCAGGCTGCCTCGTCACCGAGGGCAAGATCACCCGCAACGGCAACGCCCGTCTCCGCCGCAAGAAGGAGATCGTCACCGAGGGCAAGATCGACACCCTCAAGCGCTTCAAGGACGACGCGAACGAAGTGCGCGCCGGCCTCGAGTGCGGCATCAAGCTCGGCGACTTCAACGGCTACGAGATCGGAGACATCATCGAGGTCTTCGAGATCCAGAAGGTCCGCGCCTCGCTCTAAAGCAGCGCCGGGCGGTTGGCATTTCGCCGGCGGCCCCTAGATTGCGATCCGCTCATGTCGTCTTCCTCCACCCGAGTGCTCCGAGTCAACGAGCTGATCCAGCGCGAGCTGAGCAATCTGCTGCGCCGCCGCTACAAGGACGACTCCGCGCCCATCACGATCACCGCCGTGGAGGTCACGCCCGACACACGGCAGGGCAGGGTCTTCGTTTCCATCACCGGAGACGAGGAGCAGACCGAGGAGCGCATGAAGTGGTTGCGCAAGCACGCCAAAGAGCTGCGTCTCGCCCTCGGGGAAATCATCGTGCTCAAACACATGCCGGTCCTCAGCTACGAACTCGATACCGTCACGGACCGCGGGAATCGCATCTTGGGTATCCTCGACGAGATCGCCGAGCAGGACAAAAAGAAGCCGACCCCGCCCGCCTCGTGA
>CBIHRE010000457.1:0-4540 GCA_966212385.1 uncultured Akkermansia sp.
GAACGTGAACGCGGGCGTGAGGCTCGCGGTGTGGGCCGGGTCGACGGCCGTCTGGCCCTCGACGTTCGACGGCCCGTCGCCGATGCGCGCGTACGGGCTCCCGATCAGGAACAGGCGCCCGGTGCCGATCGGCTCGCCCGGGGTGACGATCGCCGGGTCGTCGAGCACGAGCGCAGCGCCGGTGTCGGGCCGCAGGCCCAGGCCGCCGACGGTGCTGAAGCCGTTGGCGGTGTTGCCGGCGTAGTTCACCGCGACGTTGATCGTGGCCTCGGACGCCCCGCCGAGGGAATTCACCAAGGCCTTGGGCGCGGCGTAGAGCTGATAAACGCCGGTAGCGCTATTCGTTGCGGGATTTCCGATGTTGCCGGCCGGGTTTAGCGTCGGAACGACGTTGGCCAACTGATTCCAGACCGAGCCTGTGTCGGTGCGCGCCGCGGCGCTGTAAAGGCCGCCGGTGGGAGGCGTGATCTCGACCGTGGTGGCGGCGGAGGCGGAGTTGTTGAGGGCGATGAAATAGGCCTCACCCGCGCGCGACACGGAGCCGCACAGCGCGACGGCCATCGTGACCGCGATGCGCCCGAGGGCTAGGGCGAGTGAACCCAGCGCGTGACGAGAGAAGCGGATCATCGGAGGGCGTGGCTGGTGACGAGGAACGGATTGAACCAAAAGCGGGGCCGTCCTTGATGGAGGCCCCGCTTAATGAAACGCAAAACTGCGCGGGAGCTTATTCGGCGGCCGCGCGGATGCGGGCGAAGAGGCGGTCTCCGGTGTAGGGGATCGTGACGCGCACGCGTTCGTGGGCAGGGTCGGTAAGCTGCACGAGCTGGAATCCGTTCACGTAACTTCCGACACTGAACTGGAGGGTTCCCGCGGCGGGGACCGTCGGGGTAAACTTTACATAGGCGATGCCCTCGGCGCCGGTCGCGAAGGCGTCGCGGAAGGTGTTGCCGCCCGAGGTGGCGGTGCTCTTCGTGCCGCCGCCGTTGGCGGCGGAAACGGTGATCGTCGAGGTCTGCGAGTCCGCGTCGCCATGCGCGTAGACGTAGAGCAGGTAGGTGCCGGCCGTAGGTTGCTGACCGTGAACGTATAGGTGTTTCCGAAGAAGTAATCCTGCATGAGCAGCGCGGGGTTGGGCGTGCCGCTGGTCGCGCCGGTATTGCTCCAAGAGGAGAAGCCTCCCGAGCTCGTCACCGTGACGCCAGCCGTGGTGGTGACGCCGGCGGAATCCTTCACGCCAGCGAGACTGGTGGTCGTGGTCGTGACGCCGTTCCAAGTGGTGCCATCGCCGGGGGCGACCGCGAGGCCGGTGTAGTTGTTCGTGGTGACGTTGTTCACGTCCACGTTGATGCCTTGGCCGATGGAGGGGATGATCTCGATCTCGGCGTTCACGCCATCGGTGCGGGTTGTCCACGTGACGAAATCGCTCGTGGTCTCGACCGTGACGGGCACGGCGGTGGCGGCGGTGGCGCGAACGTATTCGAGGATAAGGTGCTTGCCTCCGGCGTCCTCGACCACGGTGACGAGCGGCGCGTGCGCGGTGCCGTCGGCCACGGCGGGATTTCCGCCGAGCACGTATTCGAGCAGGTTGGCGATACCGTCGCCATCGGCGTCGGCGGCGGCGAAGCCGGGCGCGGTGCCGTCGAGGCCAAAGCCTTCGGCCCAGGCGGCCACCGGCGAGAGCACCACAAGCGACGCGGCGGCGGAGGGAACGGAGCCGCCGGAGCTGGTGACAACCACGTCGTAGGAGCCCGCGTCGGCGTAGGCCGCGGCGGCGATGGTCAGCGAGGCGCCGACCTGGCCGGCGATGGGCTCTCCGCCTTTTCGCCATTGGTAGGTGAAGTAGGCCGAGCCGGATGCGACAACGGTGAAGGTCACGGGCTGCCCGGCGGAGACGGTGCGCCCGGCCGGGCCGGTGACGACGACCGGAGCGGGAAGGGCGAACGACGGAGGCGTCCAACCGTCGCCGACCGCGCCGGACGGGGTGCCGTCAGGCGTGGAGCCAAAGACGTTGGCCGGGATTCGCAGGATGGCGGCTTCGGCCGGGGTGAGCTGCCGGCCGTTCACGCGTCCGCTCACGTTGATGGGCGCGGTGCCGGCGAGGTTGAGCGAACCGTATTCCCAATTGCGCAACGTGGTGCCGAAGGCGGTGGACCAGGCGCCGGCGGAGATGTGGGTATCCATGCGGCAGTCGATGAAGGCCACGTTGCTATCGTTCGAGTTGCGCCCGAGTCCGTAGCTGAAGCTAGAGCCGGCGGGCTTCGTGAGGGCGCAATTCAGGAAGACGAAGCCGAACTTGTTCGCGGGGGAGCGATTTTGGGTGAGGTCGGCGGCGTTGAGGCAGAGCAGCTCGCAGTTTTTGAACAAAGCGGTGCCGCCGCCCCAGATATAGTCGGTATCGCCGGCGATGAGGCACTCTTGGAAGTAACTCGTGCCGCCGAGGAGCAGAGTGTCCTGGTAACTGCGAAAGACGCAGGAGAGGAAAACCACGCGTTGGCCGTCGGAGCGTAGGGCCTCGGCCTGGCTACCGCCTTTAGGGGTGGAGTTGACGAGGGCAAGATCGCGGAGGAGCAGGTCGTTGCCTTTGAGGGTGAAGGCGACGCGACCGGAGGTGCCGGGGTTGAGCACGTTGTTGTTGAGCGCTTGGATGATCGTGCGGTCGTGGCCCGCACCAACGAGGGTGAGATTGTGACGCGTGCCCGAGTTGACGATGCCGTCATAGACGCCGGCGCCGATCTCGATGCGCACAGGAGTGGTGTTGCCCGAGGGGATATGGTTGAGCGCGGCCTGCACGGTCGAGAAATCACCGGAACCGTCGGCGGCCACGGTGAAGGTGGTCTGCGTAGGCACGGAAGAGGGAGCCGCGGCCTTGGTCGAGAAGGTCCAGGCCGCGGGGCTGGTGACCGGGGAGAGCGAAGCGCCGCTCGAGTCGAGGACTGCGCCGGCCTCGACGGTCGCGTAGTAGGATGCTCCATACGCGAGCGCCGACTGAAGCGAGATGCGGATCTCGTTTCCGACGACATTGACCGGGAGGTAATTGTAGCTCGTGTCACCGATGGTCTTGGTCTTGTAGCGGTAGGTGGCGGAGCCGTTGGTAAGCACGGGCAAGGCGGCGAGATCGATGGTCTCCACGAGCGAGTCGTCGGAAGAGCGGCGCACGGCGATCTTGCCGGCGGAACCCACGCGCGGGGGGGTGGAGAAACGCATGACGAGCGGGGTGTCGGGATTTACGTTGATGCCGCCGGAGGCCGGCGAGAAGGCCACGGTCTCGGTAGTGGCGAGCCCGACGTAAACCGGCGCGCTGGTTACGGCGCCGGCGGCATTGGACACCGTGACAGTATAGACGCCCGATTGCGCGGCAGCGAAGGCAGAGACGTTGAGCGAGGCAGTCGCGGCGCCGGAGACGACGCCGCCATTGGCAACGACGACGCCGTCGCGCCTCCAGACGTAAGTGAGAGGAGCGGGCGAACCGACGCCCGCATCGGCGGACGCGGTGAGCGAATACGAGGCGCCGGGCGCCACGATGGCGGACGCGGGCGGAGTGACGAGCACCGGAGCGACGGTCAGCGAGGCGGCGGTGCTGGTGACGGAGCCGACCGAGTTGGTGACGATCACGCGATAATAACCGGCGTCGGCGGTGGTGAGCGGGGACAGGGCGAGCGTCGCCGCAGTGGCGCCGGAAACATCGGAAAAGTCGGTGTTGTTCGAGCTCTTTTGCCACTGGTAGGAAAGCGGCGCGGTGCCATTGGCGGAGACGGAGAATACGGCCGAGCCGTTGACCGCGCCGGTGGTGGACGCGGGATTGGTCACGATCGAGGGCGCGATGGCTTCGGTGGTGACGGAGAGCGTGGACGCGTTGCTGACGGCGGTGCCACCGGGGTTGGTGACGGCCAAGGTGTAGTCGCCCGCGTCGGCGGCGCTCACGCCGGAGATGGTGAGCGCGGCGCTGGTGACACCGGAGTAGGTGGAGCCGGTGCCGCTGGCGCCATTGGCGATGGGGCTGCCCCCCTTGCGCCACTGATACGTGAGCGCGCCCTCTCCGGCGGCCGCGGCGGTGATGGTCACGTTGCCGCCGACGGTGGCGCTGGAGTTGGCCATCGGCTGGGTGGTGAAAGCCGCCACCGGATAGGGCATGAGCTGATAGCCTTGGTAATACTGGCCGTTGGTGGAGTTCTTGGCGGTCTTGAACGTGAGCGTGCCGGTCGCGTCGACGACGGCATGGATGCGCCCCCAAGAATTGTAGACCCCGGCGGTGGCGGCGACTCCGGCGGTCGCGGGGGTGGTCAGCGAGTAGTTGGAGCCATCGTAGGTGTAGATGTTGCCCGAATTGCCGCCACGGATCTCGAGGTAGGAAGCGCCGCCGGAGGGAACGTTGAGCGCATCGAGGACGAACTTGCAGCCTTGGTCGTTGGTCGTGGTGGTCCCGTAGGCGTAGAGGAAGTAGTTGGCGTTGGCGGGGAGGCCGGTGAGCTTGTGGATGGAGCCGTTGCCGCCGCGATAGATGCGCCCCAAGCCGCCGCCGATCAGTTTGACGAACAGGAAG
>CBIHRE010000458.1:0-4539 GCA_966212385.1 uncultured Akkermansia sp.
CAAGCAGATGAAGACCGTCGCCATCCTCGGCCCGACCGGCTTCGAGGAGTCCACCGTGCTCGGCAACTACGCCGGCACGCCCGGCCGCATGGTCACGCTCGCCGCCGGGCTCCGTTCCCGCCTCGAAGCTCGCGGCGTGAAAGTGCTGGCCGAGCCCGGCGTGCCGCTAGCGAAAGGTTTCCGGGTCAGCGGCCAGCCATGCCCCGACGGGGTGCTCTTCGCAAACGCTTCCCGCTCCACGCCCGGGCTCCAGGGCGAGGTCTTCGCCCACGACAAGCAGGACAGCAAGGCCCCGCTCGTCGAGGGTCGCTCCGCCACGCGACGCACCGACACCCAGATCAACCTCCAGTGGGACGAGACCCAGCCGGTCGATGGTATCCCGATCACAAATACGGGCCTGCGCTGGACCGGAGTGCTCGTTCCTAAGTCCTCCGGCGAACACGTCCTCGGCGTCGTCGCCGAAGGCGCGGTGCGGCTCTACATCGACGACAAGCCCGTCATCGACTCTTGGCGCAAAGACCCCGAGCGCCCGCTCAGCGCGACCATCGCCCTCGAAGCCGGCCGCGCCTACGCCGTCCGCCTCGAATACGTGCAGCTCACGCGCAAGGGTCGAATCCAGTTCGGTTGGATCGCGCCCGGCCAGGACGACGCGCTCGCCAAGGCCCTCGCCGCCGCCCGCGCCGCCGACCACATCGTGCTCACCCTCGGCATCACGCCCGACATGGAAGGCGAATCGATGAGCGTCACCGCCGAGGGCTTCAAAGGCGGCGACAAGCTCGGCCTCGACCTGCCCGCCACCCAGCGCTACCTGCTCGCGAAAGTCGCCGAGTTGAAGAAACCCGTCGCCCTCGTCCTCGCCACCGGCAGCGCGCTCAACGTCGACGATTCGCAGGCCGGCGCCGTCCTCCTCGCCTGGTATTACGGCCAGCGTGGCGCCGACGCCGTGGCCGACGCCCTCCTCGGCGAGACCAATCCCGCCGGCCGCCTCCCCGTCACTTTCTACAAGAACACCGAAGGCCTCCCCGCCTTCACCGACTACTCGATGCGGAACCGCACCTACCGCTATTACACCGGCACGCCCCTCTACGCCTTCGGCCACGGCCTCAGCTACACCACCTTCGCCTACGAGAAGCTCGCGCTCTCCGCCTCCGCCGCCGTGCCCGGCGCCACCGTCACCGTATCTGTCACCGTGAAAAACACCGGCGAGCGCGACGGCGACGAGGTCGTGCAAGTCTACGCCACCGTCGAAAAGCCGTCCGTATCCATGCCGCTGCGACAACTGGTCGCCTTCCAGCGTGTTTCGCTGCGCGCCGGCGAGACCAAGGTCGTTCAACTCTCCATCCCCGTCGACCGCCTGCGCCGCTGGGACGACCAAAACCACCGCTACGTCGTCGACCCCGGCGCATGGCGCATCGACGCCGGCCCCGCCTCCGACCGCCTGCCGCTGCACGCCGCGCTCCACGTCTCCGCAAAATAATACCCCCGCCATGTCTCCCGGATATTTTCGCCGTTTCGCCGGCCGCGCGGGCCCGCTCGTCGTCGTCCTCGCCGCCGCCTGCCTCGCCCAAGCCCAGACGCTCAACTTCGACGTCAACAGCGGCACGTCGGGCAACTACACCGGCCTCGGCATCGTGCCCGGCGATACCGGCACAACTTGGAACGCCCTCGGGCTGAACGGCAGCCAGACCAGCGTAAGCCTCGCCGCCGGCGCGGTGAAAAACTCCACCGGCGCCGTTCTCGACAACGTCTCCGTCACCCTCGCCCACAGCGACGGAGTAAGCGCGATCAAGCGCTTCTCCACCACCGGAAACTCGGCGCCCAACCCGGTCGCGCTGATGCAGGACTACGCCTACGGTGCCACCTTCAACGTCACCGTCTCCGGCCTCGTCCCCGGCTCCTACGGCCTCTGGTTTTTCGGCCACGGCGACGTCAACAGCCAGATCGGCTCCGTCACCGTCGACTCCGCCAACGGAGGCGGCACCGGATCCACGGCCAGCAGCGCCCTCGGACGCGATCTCATCAACGGCGGCGCCGGCGTCTCCTACGTCTATCTCGCCAACCGGACCGTCGGCGCGGACGGCGTCTTCAAGTTCCAGCCGTCCGCTTATTTCAACGGCTTCCAGCTAAGCCGCGTCCCCGGCCCCGCCATCACCGCCCAGCCGCCCGCCACCCCCTCCGTTCTTGTCGGCGGCAACGTGACCCTCTCCGTCACCGCCGCCGGCGACGGCGCCCTGACCTACCAATGGCGCAAGGCCGGCGCGCCGCTCTCCGACGGCCCCACCGGCTACGGTTCCGCGTGCTCCGGCGCCGCGACCTCCGCGCTCACCCTCCAGAACGCTCAGCTCGCCGACGCGGGCGACTACAGCGTCCTCGTCACCTGCTCCGGCGTCTCCCTCGGCAGCGGCACCGCCGCGCTCTCCGTCGTCTCCTCGGACGCGCCGGTTTTCACCTCGTCGCCGCTCAGCCAAACCCTCTCCGTCGGCGAAGCGGTCACGCTCAACGCGACCGTCACCAGCGGAGGCCCCGTCACCTACCAGTGGCAGAAGAGCAGCGACGGCGGCGCGACCTTCGCCGATATCTCCGGCGCCACCTCCGCCACCTATCCGCTCCCGCGAGGCAAGATGTCCGCCGCCGGCAAATACCGGCTCGTCGCCACTAACGCCGGCGGCTCCACCACGAGCGCCGTGGCGACCATCACCGTCGTCGCCGCTTATGCCCCGCTCGCGCCCGACGGCTTCGCTTCGTCCGTCACAGGCGGCGGCAATCTCACGCCCGTCGTGGTCACCACCGTCGCGGCCTTCAAGAGCCTCGCGGAGTCTACCTCGCCCGCCGTCATCACCGTCTCCGGCACGCTCAACCTCGCCGGCAACGTCCGCGTCAAATCCAACAAGACCATCCAGGGCATCGACGCCGACTCCGGCCTCATCGGCAACGTCCTCCTCAGCGGCGTGAGCAACGTCATCCTCCGCGGCCTCAACTTCACCAATCCCGGCACAACCATCGGCGCCGACGGCAAATACACCGACGGCGGCGACGGCGTCTCCTCCGACAACTCCACCCGAGTCCTCGTCACCCACTGCACCTTCATCGACTGCGCCGACGGCATGATCGACACCCGACTCGGCTCCACCGACGTCACGATTTCGTGGTGCAAACTCTACTACACCTCGGCCACCACCCCGCACCACTTCACCATGATCGCGGACGGCAACCTCATCCGCGACGCCGTCACCGACGAGGTCATCGCCGCCGGCACGCCACTCCGCATGACCATGCACCACAACTGGTGGGCCGACTACTGCGACCAGCGCATGCCCTCCAGCACCAACGGCCGCATCCACATGTTCAACAACTACTGGAACACGCCCGGCAACTACTACGCCGCCCTCGCCCGCAGCGGCACCGAGTTCATCTCCGAGCAGAATCGCTACGTGGGCGTCGGCAACCCCCTCTCCAAATCCGTCACCGACGCCGACCTCGCCAATCCCCTCATCCGCTCCATCGGCAACAGCTACTCCAGCTG
This sequence comes from uncultured Akkermansia sp., assembly GCA_966212385.1. GTDB lineage: Bacteria > Verrucomicrobiota > Verrucomicrobiia > Opitutales > Opitutaceae > IMCC26134_A. Next base: position 3,524 of record CBIHRE010000458.1, read on the forward strand.
CACCGGCACCATCGACGCCGGCACCGACGTGGTCTTCACGCCGACCTACTCCTACCCGCTCAACCCCGCCGCCAACGTCGCGGCCTCGGTCATCGCCTCCGCCGGCAACACCGCCGGCGCCGCCTCCACCCACGCCACGCCCACGACCGGTTCCGCCACCATCACCGGTCCCGCCATCGTCGGCCCCGGCGGTTCCGCCACCCTCGTCGCCGCGCCGACCGGCTTCACCCCGCTCAGCTACCAGTGGCGTTTCAAAAACATGAACGTCCCCGGCGCCACCGGCCCGACGCTCCAGATCGCCTCCGCGCAGACCGCCAACGCCGGCGCCTACAGCGTCGTTCTCGGCCTCTCCGGCGGCGAGACCATCGTCAGCTCCGGCTTCACCCTCGACGTCGTCGCGGGCGCGCCCGTCATCACCACGCAGCCGTCCTCGCAAAGCGTCGCCGCCGGCCAAACCGCCACCTTCACCGTCGTCGCCACCGGAGACCCCGCGCCGACCTACCAATGGTATAAAGCCGGCAACCCGATCTCCGGCGCCACCGCCTCCACCTACACGATCACCGGCGCCCAGACCACCCACGCCGGCGACTACACCGTGCGCGTGACCAACTCGATCACCTCGACCACGAGCGTGATCGCCACGCTCACCGTCACCGATCCCTACGCCGCTTATCTCTCCAACCACGGCCTCGACCCCGCCGGCAACGGCGCCCCCGCGGCCGACCCCGACAACGACGGCGTCCCCAACCGTCTCGAGTTTTTTCTCGGCCGCTCTCCCACCGCCTCCGACGCCCCCGACACGCTCCCCGCTCTGCGCGTCGACTCCGGCCCCTCCTCCGCCCCCGTCTTCGAGTTCCGCCGTGCGAAGGCCGCCGAGACCACGCCCTACGCCGTCGAGTATTCCGACTCGCTCTCCGCCCCTTGGACGACCGCCGTGTCCGGCACCGACGGCCTGCAGCTGTGGTTCTCGGCGCCGGAGCCGGTTATCGCGCCGTTCAAAACGACAAAACCAATCT
>CBIHRE010000459.1:0-4528 GCA_966212385.1 uncultured Akkermansia sp.
GGCTACTCGGCACGATCCGGCGCCGGCGATCGCCTCGTCAGCGCGCACGGGCGGCTACCCTCTTTCTGCTCGCCCTCGGCGTGTGGCTGATGACCACGGCATTCCTGTGGGCACGCGGCACGGGCGGCGGATGTTGCTGCAAAAATCCATCCACGGCCCCAGCCAGCCGCCGGTCGCCGAGCGGCCCTCGGAGGTCGTCGGGCGCGAGGCCTTGGCCCTCACCGCGCTCGCGCCGACCGGCCTCGTCCAGATCGACGGACGCCGCTACGAGGCGCGCTGCGACTCGGGCTTCGCCGACGCCGGCGCCCGCCTGAAGGTGGCGCGGGTCGAAACCTTTCAACTCGTTGTAATCGCATCCGACTAGACGGGCGCGCCGCCTTGCCCCTGCCTTTGCGTCTCTTTTCCCAAAACACTCCATCATCATGACTACCATCCTGATCGTCGCCGCCTGCGTCGTGGGTCTCGGCCTGCTCGCGGTCATCTTCTCGTTCTTCAGCGTCTGGCTGCGCGCCATGCTCGCCGGGGCCTACGTCGGCATCCCGACGCTTGTCGCCATGCGCCTCCGCCAGGTGCCCTACGGCCTGATCGTCGACGCACGCATCACCGCCCGCAAGGCCGGCATCGACATCTCGATCGACGAACTCGAGGCGCACTACCTCGCCGGCGGCAACGTCGTGCCGACCGTGCAGGCCCTGATCGCCGCGCAAAAAGCCGCGATCGAGCTCAACTGGAACCGCGCCTGCGCGATCGACCTGGCCACCAAGGGCTCGGGCAAAAGCGTCGTCGAGGCCGTGCGCACTTCCGTCGACCCTAAGGTGATCGATTGCCCCAATCCCGCCGCCGGCCGCGTCACGATCGACGGCGTCGCCAAGGACGGCATCCAGGTGAAGGTGAAGGCCCGCGTGACCGTGCGCACCAACCTCGACCGCTTCGTCGGCGGCGCCAAGGAGGACACGATCATCGCCCGCGTCGGCGAGGGTATCGTCTCCACCATCGGTTCGGCGGAGAGCTACAAGACCGTGCTCGAGTCGCCCGACGCCATCTCGAAGGTCGTGCTAAAGCGCGGCCTCGATGTGGGCTCCGCCTTTGAAATTCTCTCCATCGACATCGCCGACGTGGACGTGGGCGAAAACGTGGGCGCCAAGCTCCAGGAGGCGCAGGCCGAGGCGAACAAGAACATGGCCCAGGCCCAGGCGGAAATCCGCCGCGCCGCCGCCGTCGCCGCCGAGCAGGAAATGAAAGCCAAGGTCCAGGAAATGCACGCCGAGGTCGTCCGCGCGCAGGCCGAGGTGCCGCGCGCCATGGCCGAGGCCTTCCGCTCCGGCCGCCTTGGCGTGATGGATTACTACAAGATGGAAAACATCCAGGCCGACACCGGCATGCGCAAGGTGATCGGCGGCGACGAAAAGAAGTAGGCGGCCGAAAATGAGTCGTCCGAACTACGATCCCGATCAGGAAGAGCGGGCGCGCCGCATCCGCGAAGAAATCCAGCGCAAGATCGCGGAACGTCGCGGGAAGGCGGCCTCCCCTGCGGCCGCTCCTCCGCCGCCCTTGCCGCGCTTCGATCCGTTTCGCCCGGTTTTTCAGGAGGAAGCGCGTCCGACTCCGCCGCCTCTGCGCCGTAGCGAAACAGCGGGGATTCCGCCCCTGCGCCCTCCCGAGCCGTCCAGCGCCCGCGAGCCGGTTCCGGTCCACGATGATTCCGCCGCTCTGGAGCGCCAGCGCCGCTTGGCCGAGCAGATGGAGCAACTGGAAGAGCAACGTGTCGCCGCCCGCCGGGCCGCCCGGCAGATGGGCAATGATCCCGCGTCCGGTTCGGCGACGACCGGCGGCGCGATCGGCGGGCGAAGCGTGGCGGTCGAGCTGCGCGACCCGCGCGCGTTGCGTCGGGCCTTTGTGATGAGCGAGGTGTTGTCTCCGCCGATCGCGTTGCGTTGAGCGTTCGTCAACGTGTCACGATGACCACCGTCGCCTCCTATCCCCTGCAAGTGGAGGCTCATCTTGCGATCGCCCGGCTCCAGAGCGCGGGCATCTCCGCCAGGACGGAGAACGAGTTCAATATCACCTTCAACTGGCTGGCTTCGCCGGCGCTCGGTTGGGTGCGCGTGGTGGTGCCCGACGAGGATGCGGAGGCGGCGCTGGAGCTTTTGGCGGCAAAGCCGGAGGAGGCGGGCTTGCTGCGCTGCCCGCATTGCGGTTCGGCCGAGGTGCATGTCAGGGCTCTCGATCCCTGGGGGGCGGTTTGCGTGTTGTTCAAGATCCCGCTGCCGCTTCGCAACGCGACGGTGGATTGCCGTCGCTGCCGCAAGGCGCATTCGGTGCCGTTGACGCCCGCGAAATAAGCGGTGGTTGGTGCGCCACGGCCTCCGCGGAACGTGGCCGAAAACCGCTTGGCCCGGCGGGCGCGCGGCGCTTGGCTGAGGGCTCCATGACCCTCTCCGCCCTCGTCAATCCCACCGTCCTCACGCAACCGGTCTACGAGCCGGGCAAGCCGATCGAGGACGTGGCGCGCGAACTCGGGCTCGATCCCGCCGGGATCATCAAGCTCGCCTCGAACGAGAACCCGCTCGGCCCCTCGCCGCTCGCGATCGCCGCCGCGACCAAGGCGCTCGCGCAGAGCGAGCTTTACCCCGACGGCGGCGTGGTGGCCCTCCGCGCCAAGCTTGCCGCGCGCCACGGCCTTGCGCCGGAGCAGTTCGTGGTCGGCAACGGCTCGAACGAATTGCTGGAGCTGCTCGGGCACGTGTTCCTGCGTCCGGGCGACGAGGTCGTCATGGGCGCGCCGGCATTCATCGTTTACAAGCTTGTGGCGCTACTCTTCGGCGCGCGCGCGGTCGAGGTGCCGCTGGTCAATCACCGCCACGATCTCGCGGCGCTGGCCCGCGCGATCACGCCGCGCACGAAGATCGTTTTCCTGCCGAGCCCGAACAACCCGACGGGCACGGCCAACACCGAGGCGGAGATTTTGGCCTTCGTGCGCGGATTGCCGGAGCACGTGGTCTTCGCCTTTGACGAGGCGTATGCGGAGTTCTTGGACAACCCGCCGGACATTCGTCCGCTCATCGCCGAGGGCCGAAAGGTGATCGGTCTGCGCACCTTCTCGAAGATATACGGATTGGCGTCGTTGCGCGTTGGATACGGCTACGCGTCGGCGGAGATGGCGGCGCTGCTCAACCGTGTGCGCCAGCCCTTTAACGTGAACGCCATCGGCCAGGCGGCGGCGATCGCGGCGCTGGATGACAAAGATTTTGTGAAGCGCACGCGCGAGACGAACGCGGCGGGGCTGCGTCAGCTCGAGGCGGCGTTCACCGCGCGCAAGCTGGAGTGGGTGCCGAGCGTGGCGAACTTCATGCTCGTGAAAGTCGGCGACGGCGCGCGCGGCTTCGTGGAGCTGCAGAAGCGCGGCGTGATCGTGCGTCCGATGAAGCCTTACGGCATGCCGGAGTGGCTGCGCGTGACGGTCGGCACCGAGGCGCAGAACACGCGCTTGCTCGCGGCGCTGGACGAGGTGCTGAAGTAGGGCGCAGGACCCAAGGTGGGCGGGCGCGTCCCTGCGCCCGCTGCGCGTAACGCGAACAACGGGCGGAGGGACCCGCCCGTCCACCGAGAATCAAGTCAGCAGCGCGCCTTCGTGGCCGAGGAGCCAGCGTTTGCGCTCGAGGCCGCCCGCGTAGCCGGTGAGCGCACCGTTGGCGCCGATCACGCGGTGGCAGGGGACGACGATGGAGATCGGGTTGGCGCCGTTGGCCGAGCCGACCGCGCGGGCCACGCTGGCGGTTTCGGACGCAAGGCGGGCATAGCTCCAGGTAGTGCCGAAGGGGATACGCACGAGCGCCTGCCAGACGCGGCGCTGGAAGGGCGTGCCGACGGTGGGGGCGAGCGGGAGCGTGAAGGCGTTGAGCCGGCCGGAGAAGTAGTCGGAGAGCTGCGAAACGGCGTGCGCGACGCGGGCTGGGTTGTCGGAAATAGTCGCGTCGGCGCCGAGGAGCGATGGAAGCGATTGCTCATCGGCAAAAAGGACGGCGGCGAGGGCGCCGGCGTCGTCGACCGCGATGGTGAGTTCGCCGACGGGCGTGGGAAGTTTGGCGGTGTGAAAGGCGGGCATCGTCGGAGATGACGTTTAAGCTTTGAGGTGCCAGAGGTGGGCGGTGGCGAGGCTGCGGTGCGGCGAGAAGGGAAGCATGAGGCGGCGCGTGGCGTCGACATCGGGACGATGATCGAGCGTGAACAGGCGTTGCAGGCCGCCGGTAAGGCCGGTGTCGCCGTAGGGTGTGCAATCGGCGAAGCCGAAGCCGCGCATGAGGACGTAATTCACGGTCCATGGGCCGAGGCCTTTCACGTCGAGCAAGGCGCGCTCGGCGCGGGTGGCGGAGCCGGCGGCGAGTTTTTCGAGATCGAGCGCGCCGTCGGCCACAAGCTTGGCGGTGTCGAGAAGCGTGCGGATTTTTTGGCGGGAGAACTGGCGGACAGAGAGGGCCGAGGGCGCGAGGGCGGCGACGGCGGCGGGCGAGGGAGGCGCGATGATGCC
>CBIHRE010000460.1:0-4525 GCA_966212385.1 uncultured Akkermansia sp.
CGTATTTCGCCGTGTAGGGCGCGGCGATGCCCTTGCGGTTGACGTAGTGGTTGTAGATCAGGTCCCAGCCGGGACGGACCGGGTCACCCCCGCCGGCGACTTCCTTTTGATAGAAACGGTAGACCTGCGGCCATGTGGCGTAATCGGAATTCACATACGCGGCGAAGGGCACGCTGTGCCTGGTATTGGTTTTCGAGACGTATTCGACGCCGGCGAGGACCCGGTTGTTCAGGTAGCCATAGAGGTCGTAGCCTTGATTCCAGGCGATTTCGCAGAAGACGCCGATCAACTGCGGGCCGATCTGGGCGTGACCCTGGTCGCGCCCGCTTTCCTGCCATTGGCCCAGGCCATCGGGGTGAACGTAATAAACCATGTTTTTGATCCCGCCGGTGTGGACGCCGTTGTAGAAGTGGTTCAACGCCTCGTCGACGATCGCCTGGTCGTCGCACAGGACGCCGATGGCCAGCAGCGAACACATGTTGGCCAAGGTCCAGTTCGCCCAGTAATGGGTATTGGTCTGCCCGAGAAACGCGGAGTTTATCGGGTAAAACTGGGCGCGCATGTATTGCTGGAAGGCCGCGAAATCCGCCGGAGCCCAGCCGCTGTAGCCGCGCATCAATTCCGCGGCGCAGGCAAACGCATAGCCATAGAGCCCGGCCCGCAGCTGGACGTTGGAGTTGCCTTCCCAAGCGGTGTGCTTGGAGGCCCAGGCGTTCATGATCTTAACCGCTTGGTCCGCGTAGATCGGGTTGCCCGAGCCATGGTAGCGCAGCGCGGCTTGATAGGCGCGGTGGGAATCGCGCGCCAGAGTCATGTAAGTGTTTCCGGCAGTTTCCGAATCGACGACGACGGTGGCCACGGCTTCCGGGCCGCCCATGTAGAAGCCTTGATTGCCCACCAGAATGTCCCAGCTGCCTTTCCACGGCTGCGCGCCTGCGGCGACTTTGGCCGCCATGCGGTCCAGATCCGCTTGTGTCGACAAGGCACCCGGGTGAACGAGCGCCGCCCGCGCAAACGGCGCGAGGGTCAGCAGGCACAAACCGACGAAGAGTGCTTGAGCGAATGTATTCCCGATGAGCAGCGACCCGAGGCACGTTAACGACGTGCGGATAGTTTTCATTTTGGCTAAAGGACCGGGGATGCGCATGAGGAGGGAAATCTTGAGAGGATCTAGGAGCGGCGTGCGGCGTAGGCGGACGGAGAGATCCGCCCACCCACCCTGATCTCCGTTCATCGGGAGAGGCGAGAGGGGGCGGAACAGAGCCATGGAAATGAGTGAGATTGGGTGATGGACGCGGACGCACCTCCAGCAGGCGTTGGCGTTTCGGGGAGGCCTATTGAAACAGATCCCGGCGAGGCCCGCCATGACCAGTTCAGGTGATTTGCAGGGCGGGACGGAGGTTCGGAAAAGAAACCCCGCGCTCCAACCAAACGAGCGCGGGGTTGCGAGCGGGCGAGTCAGCCCGGGTTAAGTCGGGGAGCGATGGACATCCGCCGCCACCGATTGGATTGTCGGCGTAGGTCGCCCGTCATTACGGGCGGCGTCTCTGGATGAACCGCGGGACCTTGGCTATGGGTTGTTGAACAAGCCGGAGACTTCCGACGCGCTCAAACCGTAGTTGTAGATCTGCAGGTCGTCCACCGATCCATTCAGGTAGGGATCGGCAAATTGCGATTTGCCTAGGTAGTTTTGCGGGGTGCTTCCCAAGCTCTGGGGCTGCAGCGTCATGGTGCTGTTGCGACCCACTTCAACGCCATCGACATATAAAATACCCAGGTTGCCACTCAGCGTGACGGCAAAGTGGTGCCACACTCCGGTCGAGGGGATCGAAGGGCCGTCGATCCGCTGCTCGCCTGCGCCGCCACCGGTGGTGATCGCATAGCGAATCCCGGTGCCGTTGCTCGGCATCAGGCACATGTAAACCGACGTGTTCCATCCGAAGTCGAAGACTCGCGCCCAAGTGCTCACGCTGTTGAGCTTGAACCAACCCGCTATGGTAAAGTTTCCAAGGGTGTTGATAAGCCCTTTGGGGTAGCTGACATAGCTCGTGCTGGTGCCGTTTAGTGCGACGGCGTTGTTGACCTTTCCGGCCGCCCAGGTCGCGCCAGCGGCCAGCGTGGCGGGATTGGCGCCAACGGAGACGGAATCCGCCGCGGTCGTGCCGCTGGTTTCATCAAATTTCCATTGGTGGACCAAGCTGTTGGCTGTCGTTCCGATGGTGAGGCTGGGCATCCACTGCTGGCCGTCGCCGGCCCAGTAGGTATATTGTTGAATGGCCGCGCCATCGGCGGTCGAGATGTCCTTCACGTCGGCAGCCTTGCCACTGTTCACGTTCAGGAGCTTGAAGAAGCCGTCGCCTGCGGGGGTGACGGTCCACTTCTGGCAGTTGTTGTTGTTCGAGGGCCAGATCTGGACGAGCGCTCCGTTGGCGGTGGAGGCGCTCGTGACTTCGAGCAACTTGCCGCTGGCCACGCCGGTCAGCTTATACTGGCCGTTGCCGAGGTGGACGAGGTCCCACTTCTGGTCGTTGCCCGCGTTCCACCCCCACTGGATGGCGTCGGTGCCGTCGGCGGTTCCGTCATTGACGAGATCGAGGACCTTGTTGCTCAGGCGGCTGACGACGCGGTAGGTGCCGTTCGAGACCGTGCGTCCGCTGTCGCCCCATAGACCGAGCTCCGAGAGTTGCACGGTGGTGTCTCCGTTGTTGGCCGTGATCTGGAGCTGGTAATAGCGGTAGGCGGGGGTGTTTCCGATGTGATAGGTATTCACTCGCCACCAATCGGGGAAGGACTGGTTGCTCTGGGAATCGAGGGTGGTCCAATTGACGCCGTCTTGTGAGCCGCGGAAGTTCCAATTCTTTGGGTCGGCTGCGGGCACGTCGGCGCTGTTGATCGTGTAACGCTTCACCACCTGTGCGTTGCCCGCTCCGAAGTCATACTGGATCCAGCCCGTCGACGAGGAGCCGACCCACTTGGAGCCCGGGTCACCGTTGAACGCTTGGTCGGAGCCGAGGATGCCCGCGCCGCTGTTGGCGAACGCCGACGAGACGCCACCGAAGGCGAGGTTGACCATCGGCGCAGGCAGCAACGCGTCGCCGAACTGGGGCGAGTTGCCGCTGGTGCCGGCGGAGTTCTTGGCGCGGGCCACGTAGTAGTAGGTCGTGCCTGCGACCGCGGTCGTGTCCACATAGCTGGTCGTGGCCGCGGAGAGATTGCTGGCGAGGGCGGTGTAGCCGCTGCCGGAGGTGGTGGAGCGGAGCAAGTCGTAGCCGGTGGCGCCGAAGGACGGCAGCCAGCGCACGCTGATGGCCTTGCTCGAGCCGCTGGCGAACAGAGCCGCGGGGGCGGCGGGAGTCGTCACAAGGCCGCCCGTTCCACCGGTGAACGCCACGTTGGTGAAGGTGGCGGTGTTGGTCGTCGTGGTCGATCCGCTGGTGACGAACAGGCCGATATAGAGAGTGGATGGGAGACTGGCGTAATACGAGCTGAGCACGGCTGCCCAACTGGTGCCATCCTGCGAAGCAAACGTGGTGACCAAGCCACCCCGGCGCTCGATCTTCAGCCAGTAAGGCAGTCCGGGAGGAAGATTCTGCGAACGCTGTGACCGGTTGACCGAACCCCAGTTTTCGCTCCAACCGCGCATGTGCGCTTCGAGCAGCGGCGTGGCCGCCGGCACGATCCCCACCCAGCAGCGCTTGGTAAAGGTGCCGGTCAGCGTGTCGCGGATCATCAATCCCGCCTTTGTTTCCGAGCCCGGAAACTGGGAGGAGGTGAGCTTTGCGACCATGGCGCAGTCGCCGGTCATCGGCGTGTAAACGAACTGGCAGTCGTCAACGGTGTTGTTCCAGACACTATTACCAAGTCCCGTCACCGTCCATACTCCGTTCGCGTAAGAAGCGCTGCGTCCTGCGGTCTGCGTGCCGAGCGTGATCAGGGTCAAGCCGCTCGAGGCCAAGGAAACCGCGGGGAAACTCGCCGGAGTCACGGTGGCGGTCGTGGAGTCCGCGGTCTTGGCATACATGAAATTGTAGGCGTTGACGGGCTGCTGCTCGAGTTTCCGGTCGATCCAAGGCGTGGGGAGATTCTTCCGGTTTTTGTAGGCGTTCTGGACGAGGTAAAGCGAGTCGCGGTCGGCGGCGTAGGAGTAGGCGTTGTTGGCGTAGTAGTGGTAATCGATGGTGCCGAAGGGAACGAAGGGATTGTCGGTGGTGAGCGTGTTGCGGGCGTAGTATTCGCCGCAGGCCAGCAGCCGGTTATCCAGTTCCGAGTAGAGGTCGATGCCCTGCTTCCAAGCGACTTCGGCGACGAAGGTGAGTCCGTTGAGGGTGCCTTTGGAGTGGCCTTCGTCGCGGCCGGTCTCGCCGAGTTCGCCGATCGGCAGGGTGTTGGGCAGGCCGCCGGCGTTTTCGGTGCGGAACAGGTTGACGACGTGGTTGAACTTGGCGGTGTCGTCGCAGAAAGCGGCGATGGCGATGGACGCCTTCATATAGAGCGCGCCTTTGTTGGCAGGCCCAAGTGTGTTCCA
>CBIHRE010000461.1:0-4515 GCA_966212385.1 uncultured Akkermansia sp.
CCCCCGAGGCGTCCGAATTTCCCGCGATCACTCTCGAGCCTGTTTTGCCCGAAGCCGATTCCCCCGCGACCATCTCGCATTGGCAGGGCCGCCTCGTGACCCCGCTGCGCGAACACGCCCCCGCGCCGGACGCCGATCTGCACTTACCTCTGCATTTCGCGTTTCCGCTTTCGGCGACACTCCAGATCCGCGTGCGCATCGACCGGCACGACGAGACCGGCCTGGATTCCGGCGTCTTCACCGGAGAGGCGGAGGGCCACCCCGGCAGCGTCGTCATCCTCAGCTACGTCGGCCTGGCCCAGGCCGGCGTCGTGCAACTGCCCGAAGAGCGCCGTTCCTTCGTCATCAATGGCGACGAGACCGGCCGGATCCGGATCACCGCCTTCGATCTCGACCGCGCGCCGAGCTGCACTCCTCCGCTCGTTCCGCCTTCGGCCACCCGCGCACTCGCCTCCGCCACCCCGACCAACACTCCATGAACTCACGCCTCGCTCTTTTCACGCTCGCCATCTCCCTCGTCGCGGCCGTCCGCCTCGACGCCGGTCCCACCGTCGACGTGCTGCTCCTCTATACGCCCGCCGCCCGCGCCTACGCCGGCGGCTACGCGGGCATGCAAGCCGCGCTCCAATCTTTCATCGCCGCGACCAACACCGCCTATGCCAACAGCCAGGTCGACCTGACCGTGCGCCTCGTCGGCAGTTCGGAGGTGAGCTACACCGAATCCTCGAGCTTCAACACCGATCTCGTTCGCCTCCAAAACGGCTCCGACGGCTACATGGATGAAGCCGCGAGCCTGCGCGACGCGTTCGGCGCCGATCTGGTCGGTCTCATCCGTCGTGACGCCGCCGCCGGCGTGGCCGGCCTCGCCTACGTCGGCGGCGGCGATGGCAACGCCTCTTTCGCCCCCTACGCCTACAGCGTCCCCGCGGACAACTGGGCGCTCGGCACCTGGGCCTTTCCCCACGAGCTCGGCCACAATTACGGCTGCTGGCATGACCGCCAAAATTCGTCCTCCTCCCACCCCTACGCCTACGGCTGGCGCTTCTACGGCAACAACGGCGGCCAATACATCACCGTGATGGCTTACTACCCCGGCACGCGGATCCTGTATTTCTCGAATCCCAACGTCCTCTACCAAGGCCAGCCCACGGGCGTCGCCTCGCCCGCGTCCAACGCCGCCGACAACGCCCTCCTGCTCTCCGTCAGCGCTCCCGGCACCTCCGCCTTTCGCGCCACCAAGACCATCTCGGGCAGCGGCGTGCGCGGCGACTTCAACGGCGACGGCGTTTCCGATCTCGTGCTCATCAACCCGCAGACGGGAGCGCGGCAGGTGTGGTTCATTCAAAACGGCGCGCGCAGCGGCACCGCGCTTCTCGCCGGCGCCTCCGTCGACTACCAACCCGTCGCGCTGGGAGACTTCAACGGGGACGGTCATTCCGACGTCGTCTACCAAAACCTCGCCACCGGTGATCGTTCGATCGTGCTCTGCCAGGCCACCGCGCGCATCGGCACGTTATCGCTTCCCACCGGCTCGGCGGTCTGGCGCATCGTCACCAGCGGCGACTTCAACGGCGACACGAAGCCCGATTTCTTTTTTCAAAACATTCAGACCGGCGAACGCGTGATCGGCCTCATGGACGGCAACACCCGCATCGGCACCGTCACGCTCCCCACCGGCACCCCGGCCTGGCTCGCGGTCGGAACCGGCGATTTCAACCGCGACGGCTCCATCGACGTCGTCTACCAAAACACCCAGACCGGCGAACGTTCCATCGGCCTCTACAACGGCACCACGCGAACCGGCACGCTCGCCATGGCCACCGGCAGCCCGCTCTGGCCGATCGTCGGCGGCGGCGACTTCAACGGCGACGGCCACGCCGATCTGGTGTATCAAAACACCACTACCGGTGACATCGTCCTGGGCTTCTTCAACGGCGCGGTTCGCACAAGCACGACAAATCTCTCCGGCGCGGGAGCCTGGCGGGTGGTCAATCACTGAGCCCAAAGGCGAGACCCGCCGCGGCCGGACCCGCGGAGAGCGCGCATGCATGATGCGCATTATCACCCCCACCCCTGCATCACCGGCCGGTCCGTCCGATAAAAAGAAGGTAAAGCCCCGCCCCCGAAAATGAATTTCACACAACTGACCATCGGACGACGCGTCGCACTCGGATTCGCCCTTCTGCTTTTGATCGCCGCCGCCCTCGGCGGTTTCGCCGTCTGGCGGATGATCGACGCCGCCAAGGGAGCGGACTTTCTCGCCCAGGCCATCGCCCCCCAGTCCGACTTGGCCACCCGGCTCGCCAAAGCCTCGGCCGGGCTGCAAATCAATGCGCGCTCTTTCGGCTTCACCGGCGAACCGGGCTATCTCGAAAACGCCCGGCGACAACTTCCCAAAATCGAGACCGAACTCGAGACCGCCCGGAAACTCACGGCCGCGCAGCCACGCCTCAGCCACCTCGCGGCGAGCATCGACCCCGCCGCCAAAGTCCTCGCCGCCTTCGTTGATCGCCTCGACGCCACCGAGAAAAATCTCTCGGAACTCTCCGCTCTGCGCGAGCGACTGGACTCCGAGGCCGAGACGCTGATTTCCGAAACCACCGCCTACATCCGGAGTCAGGACAAAAGGCTCACCGAAGAGATACTCGCCGGAACCGACGCCGCCAAACTCGAGGAACGCCACCATCAGGCCGTCGCCGCCAACGATATCATCGACCTCGCCAACGCCGTGCGTGTTCACGTCAACAACGCCCAGACGCGCCGCGACGTCTCGGAAACCGACAAAGCCGTGCAACGTTTCGACACGCTCGACGCATTGCGGCGAGGCCTCGTCTCCGCCACCCGTCAGCAGGAGGATCTCGATCGTCTGGAGAAGATCGCCTCTATTGCCGCCGCCTATCAACAAAGCATCCGGGCGCTCGGGCGAAACATCGCCGAGTCCGACGCTCTCACCAAGACCCGCATCGCCATCGCCACCCAGTTCGACAAGGACATCGGCGAAATCATCACCCACGCGGCGGACCGAACCCGCGATTTCGCCACGATATCGTCCGCGTCCCTCGGCGCCGCTTCGTCACGCGTCTTCTGGGGACTCATGCTCATGATCGTCACGAGCGTGGTCGTGGCGTGCCTCATCATCCGAGGAGTGAACCGCCGCCTCACCCGAACCGCCGACTCGCTCACGCAGGGCGCGCTTCAGGTCGCCTCCGCGTCGGGGCAGGTCTCCGCGGCCAGCCAGTCGCTCGCGGAAGGCTCGAGCGAACAAGCCGCGTCTCTCGAGGAAATCTCCTCCTCGATCGAGGAGCTCTCGAGCATGACCAAGCGCAACGCCGAAAACGCCCAGGCAGGCAAAGCGGCGTCGCAACACGCACGCACCGCCGCCGAATCCGGCGCCACCGAGATGGAGCGCATGCAGGACGCGATGAACGCGATCCAGCAGTCGTCACAGGATATTTCGAAGATCATCAAGACCATCGACGAAATCGCCTTTCAAACGAACATCCTCGCGCTCAACGCCGCCGTCGAGGCGGCGCGCGCCGGAGCAGCCGGAGCCGGCTTCGCCGTGGTCGCCGACGAAGTTCGTTCGCTCGCCCATCGCTCCGCCGTCGCGGCCAAGGAGACCGCGGACAAAATCGCCGACGCGACCCAGAAATCCGCCCAAGGCGTCGAATCGTCCGGCCGCGTGACCTCCAGCCTCCGGGAGATCGTCGAAAAGGCCCGCGAGGTCGACCGACTCGTGGCCGAGGTCGCCACCGCTTCGCACGAACAGTCCGAAGGTCTGGCCCAGATCAACACCGCGGTCTCCCAGATGGACAAGGTCACCCAGTCGAACGCCGCAAACGCCGAGGAAACGGCATCCGCCGCCGAAGAGCTTAACGCCCAGTCCGCCGAGCTTCAGCAAGCGGCCGGGCAGCTCGCCGCCCTCGTTGGCGCCAAGCGAAGCAGCATGCTATCCACCTCGTCGCGCCAAGAAGACGCCCTCCGCAAAGCCCCGGAGCGCTCGGTCCGCCAGGTGAAAACGCCCCTCGTGGGTCACGTTCCTGCCTCGCGTGGGCAACCGACGCCAGCGGCCTCCGCAGCGCACTCATACGCCGAATCGCCCCTCAGTTTCGAGGGATAATTGCACAATCTTCCGATCCAAGCCCACCGTCGGCGGCCTGTTGGTAAATGAAGGTGCAAACTCGGCCGGGTGTCCCATGGCTGGGGAAGGCTAGGACTGGTGGGCTTGAGTGATGAAACACGCCGAGACGGAGGTAGTGAAGGTGACGCGTGAACGAGAAGCCTAAAGGGGTGCAGCAGGCGGCGAGGTGAGAGCAGCTGCTATCGGAATATGAGGCGAGAGGGCTTACGCAGCCGGAGTTCGCGAGAAGAAATGGGATGGGCTACACGACGCTGGCACATCGGGTGCAACAAAGGCGATGGGAAGCAAAGATCGGAGCAGTGGCGCCACGTTTCGAGGAAGTGCGGAGTAGTGTCTTAAAAGTTCAGCAAAAGGTCGGGGTAAAAAGGGGGGGG
>CBIHRE010000462.1:0-4512 GCA_966212385.1 uncultured Akkermansia sp.
ACACCACCTTGGGCAAGGTCGACGCTGATAGTTTATTCTTCGTCGATACCGGGCTGACGGCGGGCACGACCTATTATTACGTCGTCTCGGCCAACAATCCCGGCGGCGAGAGCGCCAACTCCGCCCAGGTCTCCGCCACGGCGGACGCTCAGCTCTCCGGCGCCATCATCGGCTCGGACTATTCAAATGGCTTCTTCGGCGCCACCAAGGAACTCGCCTTCGACGGCTCGCTTAAAAACTTCATCGATCTCGGCGCGTCCGGCGGCGGCTGGACCGGGCTGGATTTGGGAGCAGGCGCCAGCGCCGTGATCACCGGCGTGAGGTATTGCCCCCGCAAAGACCTCCCAACACCATGGTCGGCGGCAAATTCCAGGCCTCGAACACGGCCGACTTCAGCAGCGGCGTGGTCGATTTGTTCACCATCGCCACCGCACCGGCCGAAGGCGTGCTCACTGCGCAGACCGTCAACAGCGGCTCCGCCTACCGCTACGTCCGCTACATCCAGCCCGCGAACAACGGCTGGAACACCACCGCGGAAGTGCAGTTCCTCGGGAATGTCAGCGGCCAGAGCGCCCCGTCCGCGCCGGTCGTGAGCACCACTCTGGTCAACGGGCTCCGGATCGATCTCACGTGGAGCGCCGTTCCGGGCGCGAAAGGCTATCGTATCAAGCGCTCCACCACCGCCGGCGGACCCTACGTCATCTTCGGGGATGTCAATACGGGCTACGGCGAAACGACCAAATTCAGCGACATCGAGACCGCGGTGGGCGCGACCTATTATTACGTCGTCAGCGCCTACAACCAGTTCGGCGAAAGCGCCGGCTCCGCGGAGGTCTCCCGCTCGACGCAGACGACCAGCGCCCAACTGATGGCGCATCTCAAGATGAGCGACAATGTCGCCGACAGCTCGGCGCTCAACTTCCAGGCCAACACCTTTGGCTCCCCTCAGTTCTCCACGGGATATGTGGGCTCGGCGCTCGACCTGAACGGCACGGACGCCTTCCTGATGCTGCCCGCCCGCGTGGCCGACTCCGCCGACATCACGATCGCGGCCTGGGTCAAATGGAACGGCGGAGCCGCTTGGCAGCGCATCTTCGACTTCGGCAACGGCACGGGGGCGTTTATGTATCTGACCCCGAAAGGCGGGGACGGCTTGATGCGCTTCGCCATCAAGCCCAGCGGCGGCGCCGACCAGATTGTTCAGGCCTCCGCGCTCGCCACGGGCACATGGACGCATGTCGCGGTCACGCTGAGCGGCGACACGGCGACGCTGTATGTGAATGGCTCGCCGGTGGCTTCTAATCCCGCCGCGACGGCCAACCCCTCGGACTTCAAACCGAAAATCAATTACATCGGCAAAAGCCAGTTTGGGGCCGACGCGCTGTTCAACGGCAGCATCGACGAATTCCGCGTCTACAACTACGCCTTGTCTGCGGGCAATGTGGCCGCCTTGGCCGCCCAAGCGCCCGAGACGACTCCGCCCGCGGCTCCTACGGGGCTGACCGCGACCGTCGTCAACGGCGCGGTCCGTCTCGACTGGGCGAACAACGGCAAATCCGATTTCGCTTCCTACACCGTCTATCGCTCGACCACCAGCGGCAGCGGTTATGAGGTGATCGCTTCGGGACTGACCACGAGCGCCTACACCGACGCCACCGTCGCGAAGGGCCCCACCTACTACTACAGGATCACCGCCGTCGATACCAGCGGCGGCGAATCGGCCGCCAGCAGTTCGGTCCCGGTCACTCCCCAAGGAGGCGCGCTCGTTCACTTCAAACTCGAAGGCAACGCGCTCGACAGCTCGGGCAAGGGCAACAACGCGACGGTGACCGGCTCGCCGACCTACGTCGCCGGCCAGATCGGCCAGGCGATCGATCTCAACGGCTCGGCCGATTATCTCCGGATTCCGTCCGGCGTGATCAGCGCCGTGGACAACATGACCGTCGCCACCTGGGTCAACTGGGACGGCGGCAGCAATTGGCAACGCATCTTCGACTTCGGCGACAGCACGAGCCGGTATCTGTATCTCTCGCCCAGCGCGGGCACCGGCAAGTTGCGCTTCGCGATCAACAACGGCAAAGGTGAGCAGATCGCCGAAAGCACCACCGCGCTGGCGACCGGAACCTGGGTTCACGTCGCCGTGACGCTGGGCGCAGACACCCTGATCTTGTATGTGAACGGCACGGCCGTCGCGACCACGGCCGCCGGCATCAACCCGACCGGCTTCGACTTCAAGCCGGCGAACAGCTACATCGGCAAGAGCCAGTTTGCGGCCGATCCGCTGTTCAACGGCCGGGTCGACGACTTCCGCATCTACAACTACGCGATGACGGCCTCGCAGATCCAGAACGTCATGCAGGGCGGCGAAACCCTGCCACCGGCCGCGCCGACCGGTCTGGGCGCCACCGCAAGCAGCAGCAGCGTCTCCCTCGACTGGGCGGACAACACCGAGTCGGACTTCGCCAGCTACACCGTTTACCGCTCCGCCACCAGCGGCGGCGGCTACAGCGCCATCGCCACCGGCCTGACCACCAGCGCCTATACCGACAACTCCCTCCCGAACGGCACGACCTACTACTACGTCGTGACCGCGGTGGACACCGCCGCCAACGAGTCCGCGAACAGCGCGCAAGTCTCCGCGACCACGATCCCCGCCACGCCGACCGGGTTGACCACTACCCCGGGCAACGGCCAGGTGGGGCTTTCCTGGAACGCCGCGGCCGGAGCCTCCGGTTACACGATCCTGCGCGCCACGAGCGCCAACGGCCCCTTCACAACCATCGCGACCGGCGTCACCGGCACCAGCTACGCCGACACGACCGCGCTGCCCGGCTGGACCTACTACTACGCCATCTCCGCCGGCAACTCCTCCGGCCAAAGCGCCAGCTCCGCGAGTGTCGCGATCACCGCCGCCACGGCCACCCTGAGCTGGCTCAAGCTCGACGAAACCAGCGGCACCACTGCGGCGGACGCCACCGGCAACGCCAACGTCGGCACGCTCGTCAACGCCCCCGCCTGGATCGGCGGGCGCATCGGAAACGCCCTCACCCTCAACGGCACCAATCAATACGCGACGCTCCCGAACATCGTCACCGCCAACCTGCACGACTTCACGGTTTCCGCGTGGGTTTACTGGAACGGCGGCGCCAACTGGCAACGCGTCTTCGACTTCGGCTCCGGCACGACCAGCTACATGTTCCTCAGCCCGAAGAACGGCGCGACGAACACGGTCCGCTTCGCGATCACCACGAGCGGCGGCGGCGGCGAGCAAAAGATCGACGGCACCGCCGCGCTGCCCAGCGGCGCCTGGTGCCACGTCGCGGTCACGCTTTCCGGCTCCACCGGCACGCTCTACGTGAACGGCCAGCAGGTCGGCCAAAACACCGCCATGACCCTGCGTCCCTCGGACCTCGGCGCGACCACGCAAAACCGGATCGGCCGCTCCCAATACAACGACCCGTATCTCGGCGGTCGCGTGGATGACTTCCGCCTCTACGCCGGCGCGCTCAGCACCTCGCAAATCGCCGCGCTCGCCGCGCCGATCCAGACCACGGGCCTCGCCGCCACCGGCGGCTCCGGCCAGATCGCCCTCACCTGGACCGCCACCAGCGGCGCCACGAGCTATACCGTCCGCCGCGCCACGACCACCGGCGGCGCCTACACGACAATCGCGAGCGGCCTCACCGGCACGAGCTACACCAACACCGGCCTGGTCGACGCTACGACCTACTTCTACGTGGTCACGCCCGCCAACGCCGCCGGCGACGGCGCCAACTCCGCCGAAGCCTCCGCGACGACGACTCCCGCGGCTCCGGGCAATGTCACCGCCACCCCGGGCAACGGCCAGGTCTCGCTGACTTGGTCCGCTTCCACCGGGGCGACCAGCTACAACGTCCTCCGCGCCACCAGCGCCAACGGCAGCTACACCACCGTGGCCACCGGCGTTACAGGAACCAACTACACCGATACCGGCCTGGCCGACGGCACGACCTACTACTACGCGGTAGTCGCCGCGAACGGCTCCGGCTCCAGCGCCAACAGCACGCAGGTCAACGCCGTCACCGCACCGCCGGCGCCCACCGGCTTCTCCGCCACGGGCTCGGGCACGCAGGTCAGCCTGAGCTGGACGGCGGCGAGCGGCGCCACGAGCTACACTGTCAAGCGCTCCACCACCAGCGGCGGCTCCTACACGACGATCGCGAGCGGCGTCACCGCCACGAGCTACACCAATACCGGCCTTACTCCGGGCACGACCTACTACTACGTCGTCTCCGCCACGAACAGCGCCGGCGAGAGCGCCAACTCCTCCCAAGTGTCCGGCGCGCCGATCCCGGCCGCTCCGACCTCCCTCGCGGCCTCGGGCGCGGGCACGCAGATCAGCCTGAGCTGGAGCGCCGCGAGCGGCGCCACGACCTACAACGTGAAGCGTTCCATCACCTCCGGCGGTTCCTACTCCACCGTCGCGAGCGACGTCACCGAGCAACGCGCCGCCGAGCAGGCCCGCCTGCAGGC
>CBIHRE010000463.1:0-4505 GCA_966212385.1 uncultured Akkermansia sp.
CCTCCGCGATCGCTTTCGTCAACGGATACGGGCTCGGGCAATCGCGCGTGAGCGGCAGCGATTCGTCCGCGCCCGCGAGATCGAGGCCGTTGTAGACCACGCTCGGCGTGCTCGTGTGCACGAAACGCGTCACGCCCGCCTCCCGCGCCGCCCGCAGGAGCGCGCGCGTCACGAGCACGTTGTCGCGGAAAAAATCCTCATACTTGCCCCACACGCCCACACGCGCCGCCACATGAAAAACCGTCGCCGCGCCACGCACCGCCTCGGCGCACACCGCCGCGTCGTGCAGTGCGCCGACCACCACGCGCACGCCGCGCTTCTCCAGCTCCGGCCGCGCCGAACGCGACACGACTGTGACGCGCCGGCCTTCCGCGAGCAGCCGGTCCACCAATCGTGAACCGAGAAACCCGGTTCCGCCCGTCACCAAAACCGCGCTCGCCGCGCCCGCCGCGCCAACGGTCCCCGCCGCCGCTTTGTCCGCGCCCGCGCTCATCGTTTCGGGTCGGACTCGAAGCCGATCGCCCCCTCCTCGTTCACCCAGCGCGTGAGCGTGAGCCGGTGGATCTTCGCATTGTGCCGCACGTCGACCGGCAGACGTTCCTTGAAATAGAAAACCTTGATCGCCGCCGTCGCCGGATGCTTCAGGGCGAGTTCGCGCAGCTCGCGCGCCATGCGGCGGCAGTCCGACGACTCCGCCATCTCCGCGCGTATCGGCTCCACCACGACGGCGGGGCGCGTGCGGCTGCCCGCCCGGAGCGCCACCAGCGCGCAGCGCCGCACCTCCTTGTGCGCCTCGAAGATCGGTTCCACCTGCGCCGGATAAAGCGGGCCGCGGTCGGTCCAGACCGCCTCCACCTTGCGGCCGCAGAACCACAGGTGCCCGTCCTCGTCCAGATAACCGAGGTCGCCCATCCGGTGCCAGACCGCCCCCGTGGCCGTGTCGCGGATTTTCGCCGCCGCGCTCGCCTCGGGCAGCCCGTCGTATTCGCACGTCACCGTCGGGCCGCGCACGATGATCTCGCCGATCTCGCCGAGCGGCATGGCCTTGGTCTCGGCAAGTTCCGCGACCGGGCCTTCATGCGGCTCGATGATGCGCACCTCGTTCTCCGCCAGCGCCCGGCCCACGCACACGCCGGCGCCAGACAGCGTCGCATGCACCGCGCCGCCCAGCACCTCCTCCGCCGAGATCGTGCTCACCGGCAACACCTCGGTCGCGCCGTAGGGACTGTGCATCGCCCCCTTCGGCATGAATTGCCGCGACGCGCTCCAAAGCCAGGGCGGCACCGGCGCGCCCGCGCAGAGCACGCGCCGCAGCGAGGGCAGCACGATCTTCTTCTGGTGGCAATGCGCGGCCAGGTTGCCCCACAAGGTCGGCGAGCCGAAGGAGGTGGTGACGCCCTCCTGCTGGATCGCCTGCACCAGTTTTTCCGGATCCGCCTGCGCCGGCCGCGATGGATCGATCTCCGGCACCACGACCGTCATGCCGAGCGCCGGCGCGAAGAGCGCGAAGAGAGGCAACAACGGCAGGTCCACCTCGCCCGGTTCGATGCCATAGGTCGCGCGGATCATGCGCACCTGCGCGTCGAATTGCCCGTGCGTATAGACCACGCCCTTCGGCGCGCCCGTCGAACCGCTCGTGAACAAAATCGCCGCCGGCTCGTCCGCCGCGCAGGCCCGCGCCCCGGCGTCGCCCGCGGGACGCGTCGCGCCCGGACGCGTCAAGCGCGCCGTGTTCGCGCCCGACACCGCCACCCGCGCCTCGACGCTGCGGAAGGCTTTGCGAAACACCCAGGAGAGAGCGCGCGCCAGCGGAATGCCGACCAGCACCCGCGGCCGGCTGTGCGCCACGCAGCGCAAAAAGGCCTGCCGCCCCATGCCCGGATCGATCACCACCGGCAGCGCGCCGAGCTCGAACAAGGCGAACACCACCGCGATCAAGGGCAGCCCTTGTCGCACCATGACCAGCGTCCGATCCCCGGGCCGCACGCCGTTCGCGACCAACCGTTCGCGCCAGGCAACCACCTCCGCGGAAAGCTCCGCATAGGAGAGCTCGAGATAGTCGATGCGCCCGCCCCTGCGCCCGCGCGGGACCTTGAGCGCCGCCTGCGCGGGATGCGCAAGGGCCTGGACGACAAGATGGCGGGCGATGTTATGGGAAGACGAGGACACGCGACGAAAAGCCGCCGTTTAACGCAGACAGTCCGCGTCACCGCAAGCACCCGCCGCGAGCAGGACTTTACCCGTCCCTCCTGCGCGCATGCAGCGCCCGGGCCCGCAGGTGGACGTGCGCAAGCAGCTCCGTGTGCTCCACCGCCTCGTCGTCGTCCGCATGCACCAGCCCGGCCCCGAAAGGCGGCGCCTCGTCCCCGCCGTCGGCCCAGTGCGCCCACTCGATGCCGACCGTGCGCGAATCGCGGCAGGCCGCCACCAAGCCCTCGCGCCCCGCGCGCAACAGACGTTCGAGCCGCGTCGGCCCCGTGCCGTCGCGTAGGGGCAGATTTTTGAAATCACCGTGGCTCAAGCCCCCGCCCGTCACCCACTGCGGCTCCTCGCCCGCCGCCGCGTCCGCCTGCGCGGGAAAGCTCGCGCCGGCGTGCAAGCGCCACGACACCGCCGCCACGTCCGGCCACGCGCAGGCCACGCGCACCGCGGCCGGCGGCGGCGCGGCGAAGCGGCATCCCAACACCAGATGCGAGGAATCGGCCGCGCGCAGCGCCCGCGCCGTCGTCGAGAAATAACGCCGCGCAAACTCCTTTGCGAAACGCGCCGAATCCTCGGCGAAAGCCCCGCCGCCGATTCCGCGTTCCTCGCGCGTGAGTTGCCGCACGCTTTCCCGACGGGGAACCGGCAGCCCCCAGCGCGCCGAAAGCGCCTCGAGCGTGCCGCCGTTCGCCGCGAGCGCAAACTCCCAGGCCGCGTGGTGAGCCGCCAGCGAGGGCTCGACGCTCAGGCAGGCTTGGAAAAGCCCCGGGCGCGAAGGATCGGCCGTCCCCCAGCCCAACCCGTCGTCGGTGAACCAGCCGACCAGCTCGCGCCGGCCCAACCATGGCGCGGCGACCGCCGCCGCGTGCGCTTCCGCCGCATCGGGCCAGCGCGGATCAAACACGTCCGGCAAACGCAACCCAGGCCCGTGCAACAAGGACACGCCCGCGCGGCAAAAATCCGCCAGCGCCGTGAAATAAAAACCGCGGTCCACCAGCTCCGCGTCGGCCCAGGGGCCCACCGTATCGACGCCCCACCCATGCAGACGCGTCGCCGTGTGGCGGGCCCAGGCTTGCGAGCCGCCCGGACCGGCGCCGAAGAGCTGCTCCACCGCCCGCGCGTAGGCGCTTCGCAAAGTCGGCGGCGGCCCCGCGCGGCCGTGACGGTTTACCCCCGCCACCGCGCGCAACAGCACCGGCTCGTCTTCCGGTGTGAGCAGCCACCAGACGCCCTCATGCGTGCGACCGAGCCGGAAAAAGCCCGGCTCGCCCCGAAGCGTCTCGGGTTTGATGTCGGCGAAGGTCGGCGAGGCGACGGCGCGGCGCGTTCGGTTTCCCATGGGAGCTTGGGCGGGAGATATCCCACCCCGGCTCCAAGCTCACCGACGCCGGTCGGGGCGCTCAAGCTGGAAGCGGTCGCGCGTCGTCGCGTAATCCTCGCCGCCGAGGCGACCGATCGCATCGACCTTGGCCGGATCGACCGCTCCCGTCTCACCGAGGACGTCGTCGCGCACCTGAAGCCGCAGGATGTCGCAGATCACCACATGCGCCGCCATCGGCCCCTCGCCGACCGGCACGATCTGTCGCACGCGGCACTCGAAGGCGGCCGGCGCCGCCGCCACGCGCGGCGGACGCACCGTCACGCTAGGAGCCGCCTCGATGCCGAAGGCCGCGAACTCGCTCTCCCCGTGCGGCAGACGCGCGGCGCAGGCGTTCATCTTCGCCGCGAGCGCGTGCGGCACGATGTTGACCACGCACTCGGGCACGGCCTCGAGATTGAGCACGGTGTCCTTTTTCGCGCCGTCGCGCAGATTCACCGGCACGAAGAGCAGGGTCGGCGGCACGGAGGTCACGCCGTTGAAAAACGAAAAGGGCGCGAGATTCGCCCGGCCTTGCGCGTCGACGGTCGAGACCCACGCGATCGGGCGCGGCGTGATCAGGTCCGTCATCCAGGTGTAGGCCTCGCGGGCCGATAGCTTGGCGAGATCGATTTCCATGCGCCGACCATCAGCGCCAAGCGGCCGACCCGCAACGACGCCTTGCGCGCGTATTTTGGAAAACATTGTGCGCCTCCGGCCCCGGCGAGAAGGTCGACGCTTTTCTCGTGTCCGACTCTCCGCTCCGCCAGTCTCTCCGCGCCGCCCGCGCCAATCTCGGCCCCGGTCTGGTCCTCCAGTCCTTCGCCACCGCGCTCGTCGCCGCCTACTACCTGCACGGGCCGTCCCGCGCCGCGTTGGAAAAACTGGCCGCCTTTCGCACCGAGATCGGCCTCCCCTTCGCGCTGGTCTCGACCGCGATCTTCGG
>CBIHRE010000464.1:0-4502 GCA_966212385.1 uncultured Akkermansia sp.
GTGGCGCGGCTGGTGAAGGAGCCTGAACTCGTCGCGAGCTTGGTCGGCGCGCAGACCCTCGGTGACCTCCATGATCGCTTGGTCGCCGGCGTGGGCGGCATCCTCGCCCGCCCCGTGCAGGCGCAGCAAAACCGCGTCAACCGCCTCATGATCCGCGAGGCCGACAAGGTGGCTCGTGGCGCGGGTTGCCGGGCGATCATGGTCTTCGGCGACACTTTCGTGGGCGGGATCGAACCGGGCGCGTGGTTTCCCAAGACGAAAACCATCCTCGTGACGCGCAACCACGTGGAGCTCGACGACGAATCCGCCGCGGACCGCACGGTCGAGGTCATCCAGGTGCGATCCTTCTCGAACCAGCGCATGGCGCAGCTTCGCAGCGCGGTCTTCGTGGCGCTCAGTCGCGGCATCATCTCCTTCAGCGACCGCCTCTGCTGCGTCGGCGGCCTCGCGGGCAGCAACCAGTTCGACACGGTCGTGATCGTCGACGTGGAGCGCGAGTTCCACACCCTCCTCGGCGGCCATGCCGACCTGCTGCCCGAGGACGTGAAACCGGAGGTGCTCGAGCGCGTGCTCGGCATCGCGATGGAGCTCGGCGTCGAGGGCCGCGAGGGCAAGCCGGTGGGCTGCCTCTTCGTCCTCGGCGACACCGCCCGCGTGGAGCGCCTGACCAAGCCGCTCGTTTTGAATCCGTTCTATGGATACAAGGAGGAGGCTCGCAACATCCTCAATCCCTTCATGGACGAGACCGTGAAGGAGTTTTCCTCCATCGACGGCGCCTTCGTCATCCGCGGCGACGGCGTGGTCGCCAGCGCGGGCAGCTTGTTGCAGGCGGCGGATTCCGATCACTCGCTGCCGAGCGGGTTGGGCAGCAGGCACGCGGCCGCCGCGGCGGTGAGCGTGGCGACGGATTGCATCAGCATCGTCGTCTCCTCCAGCACCGGGCAGGTGACGCTTTTTCGTCGTGGCGTGATGCTGCCGCTGACCGAGCGAAAGCTCACGCCCACGGCGGGTTGAGAATGAAGCGGGTGGAGCGCATCGACCCCGATGCGCGCTTTCCGCGGCACGGAGGTCAACGCGTTCCACCTTTGACGTCAGACGCGTTCGAGGTCCGCCAGCACCGCTTCTATCGGACGCAGTCGCTGCGCGGGGAAAAGCGAGTTGATGCGCGTGATCACGGCCTGGATCAGGCCGTCCGGGCAACTGGCGCCGCCGGTGATCAAGATGCGGCGCGGACGCCCGAAAGTTTCGTTGGGCCAGAGCGAGCGCGTCTCGGTATGTCCGCCGGGCGCGCCGGGGCCATGCGCCGGGAAAACGTAGTGGGCGACCTCGGCGAGCGAACGGATGTCGGACTCGCTTTGGATGAAAAAGGCCATGCGACCGAGCTTCTCGTCGCAGACGCGCCAGAGCTGGTAGGTGTTGGAGGAGTTTTTTCCGCCGATGACGAAGGCGGCGTCGAGCGGCTGGGCGAGCGCGCGGCCGAGGGCGTCCTGGTTTACCTGCGTGGCGTAGCAGAGCGTGTCGGTGCGTCCGCTGCCGCCGACGCGGGCGGGGGCGTCGGGCGTGTCCGGGCCGGAGGCGGCGAGATAGGCGGCGCGGAGGTGCTCGATGATCTCGCGGGTCTCGTTTACGAGGAGCGTGGTCTGGTTGACGACCGCGACGCGCTCGAGGTCGCGTGCGACGGAGAATCCTTCGGTGTGGCGGCCGGCGAAGGCGGCCTCGAAGCGGGCTTGCGCGGCGGGCTCGCGGCGGGCCGGGATGAGCTCGGCGAGAG
Organism: uncultured Akkermansia sp.; assembly: GCA_966212385.1. GTDB lineage: Bacteria > Verrucomicrobiota > Verrucomicrobiia > Opitutales > Opitutaceae > IMCC26134_A. The sequence goes on from CBIHRE010000464.1 coordinate 1,772, forward strand.
CGCGGGCCTCGGCGAGGTTGCGCACGATGACGGCGGGGGCGTGGCGGCGGGTGTTGGAGAAAGTCGCCTTGGTCTCCTCGTGTTCGTGTTTGCCGTGGATGACGACCGTGTATCCGTCGCGACCATACGCGCGGGCGGCCTTCCAGACTTTTTCGACGAGCATGCAGGTGGCGTCGTAGTCGCAGACGGCGAGGCCGCGGCGGACGAGACGGCGCTTGTCCTCGTCGGTCGCGCCGAAGGCCGGAATGACGACGATGTCCTCGGGCGTAAGCGCGTCCCAGCGCGCCGGGTCCTCGGGAGTGGCGGGGTTTTCGGCGGTGATCTTGCGTCCGGACACGGTGAAGGGCACGCCCTTGTCGGATTGGAGATAGCGGAGGCCGCGACGCAGGAGGTCCTCGTTGACGAAGGGGTTGTGGATCAGCTCAGAGAGCATGAAGACGCGCTTGCCGGGGTTTTCCGAGAGGGTCTCGTAGGCTCGCTCGATGGCGTTTTTGACGCCGAGGCAGAAGCCGAAGTGGCTGGGGAGGATGTATCGCACCGTCCCGAAATCGAGCGGCACGGGATCGGCGGCGGAGCGCTCATGGCGGCGGGCGAGGGCCTTGATCGCGGCGCAGAGCGTGGACTGATAGAGCGCGCTGGAGGCGGCGTCTTGAGCGTAGATAGCGGCGTTTCGCTCCTGGGCGGGGCGGAACTTGTAGATGAAGTCGTTCTCGCCGAGGTGGAGGTAGGGCAACTCGACGAGATAGGGATCGAGCGCGGCGAGGATCTTGGCCAGCAGCGGCGTGTTGGCGGCGGGACTGCCGGTGAGTTGATCGATCGAGTAGAAAACGATGCCGGTGTCGGCGGGCGGGGCGGATGGGAGGCTGCCGAGGATGAGGCGCAGAGGGCCTGTTTCCATCGGGAGGTCGACGGCGATTTTGGAGCGCCGGATGCCGGCCAGGGTCGAGCCGTCGACCACGGCGCGGCCTTCGGGCGTGAAGCGGATGGCCAGACGGTTGTTGGCGTCGAAGGCGAGGACGAGTTCGGAGGCGGACACGCGCGATCAGGGGTCGAGGTGAGAAGGGAGCGAAAGGACGTGAAGGCCCGGCACGCGGCTAAAATCGGAATCGAGGGTGAGCACCGAGGCGCCGAGGCGGAGCGCGGACGCGGCGATGATGGCGTCCGTGGCCTGGATGGGCAGTCCGAGGCGATCGGATCGCGCGGCGAGGGCGGTGGCCTCGCCCCACAGCCGCTCGTCGGCGGGAACGTATTGCATGACGGACATGAACTGCTCGAGGCGCTCGCGGATGCGCGGGTGCTTCACGCCACGAATAACCTCGAGCCGGACCATGCCGCAGGTGACGAGGTTGACCGTGTCGTAATGCTCAAAAAGAACGGCAACGGGATCGAGCCGTTGCCGCATGAGTCGGATATAAACGCTGCTATCAACGAGGATCGGCAGATCCATGGGAATCGTAGGAATTGGGTTCCTCGGCGACGGCGCGGGCGGGGTAGACGTTGTGGCCCAGTTTTTCGTCGTAGAAGGGGTCGACCGCGTCGGCGAGTTCGTCGGGCGTGAATCCGAGGCCATTTTTGCGGAACTCGCGGATCCTCATCTGACGATCCATTTCCTTGAGCGCCGCCTCAACCGCCTCGGTTTTGCTCGCGAACCCGTGTTCACGCATCACGCGCTCCAAAAGCGCCTCGTCGATGTGCATGGTCATTTTCATTTGCCATACGTGGTATGGGCGATTGACCGAAAGGCAAGTTTAAAAGCCATACCTGAGCCATCAGGCTTTTCCGCCGTAGCTTACATAGTCATCGAGGTCGAGGCGGTCGAAGTAAGTGACGATATCGTCGCGGGCGGGGCCGAGTTTTTCGATGTGTTCCGCGAAGACCTTGTGGCGCTGGACATCGCCGGGGGACAGCGCGGTAAGGTAATCGGACCAAGCGGCGATTTCCCACGGCTGACGCTTGGGGCTGAGGTTGGCGACGACCCAGGCGAGCATCTCGGTGTCGGAGCGGCCTTGTTTGATCTCAGCCAGAAGGGCCTCGGCGGAGAGGCCGGTGAAGGCGAAGAAACGATTATCGAGCGGGCACGGATAGATGAACTCGCCGAGCGTGCCGGCGGCGGCGGCGCGAGCCTTGTCGAGCAGGCGCGGGAGGTGGACGAAGCCGCCGAGCTTCACGCGAGGGCTGCGCGGCGGGTGTTGGGTGAGATCAGGAGCGGATAGGTTGACCATGGTGGACGGAAAAAGAGGCGAGGAATGGAAAGGGGTGACGGGCTCAGACGCTAAGCGTGAAGGCGGTTTCGGCGAGTCGGCGGCCGTTTATCTGCAACTCGACGCGGTGACGGCCGGCGTGATGGCGGCGCGTGGTGAAATCGCGGATCGTCTGGCGCTTGGTCAGCTCCACCGTTTCGCCGGGTGCGAGGTCGAGGGCGGTCCATTTGAAAACCTTGGCCGAGGCGCGTCCCGAGGAGCGGGCGTAGTGGACGACGTAGTCGACGATGAGCGATTGGGAGCGCGCGGAGTCGGAGGCGATTTTGGCGGTGAAGGCGATCGCCTCGCCGAGTTGGACGCGGCGCGGCGAAACGGCGATGGTGGCGCGGACTTTGGGCGCGGCGCCGGCGCCGAGGAGGGCGAGGGCGCGGGGGTGACCTTTTTTGATGAGCGTGCGCAGAGCGTGTTTCACGATCCACGCGGTGCGGGCCTCGCGGCGGTCCCAGGCGGAGACCAGGTCGAGAACGATA
>CBIHRE010000465.1:0-4494 GCA_966212385.1 uncultured Akkermansia sp.
CAGAACCACGTGGCGACAGAGTAGAACGCGGACCAGATTTCCCCTCCGGAGGGGCCGATGGCCACCGTGAGGTGGAGGACCAGGACGGCGAAGGCGGCCGTCCCGCGAAGCCACTCGATGCGCGTGTCTTTCGCTTTCTCCGCGGGAGCCGTGGTGCAGGAGGGGGAGCTCACGTTTTTTGCGGCGCGATGTCACGCGCTTCGTCGGAAATCGCCGGCTGCGGGGCGGCCTTGCGGACGGGAAGAAGGATGCGAACGGGCGGTGTCATGACCGGGCCGGGAAAAAATCGCGCCAACGCGCCTGGTAATACCAGCGTTTGGAGTGGGCGACGTAGTGGTGCCAGGCCGCGCGCGGTCGTGTGGCCTCGGGCGGCCGGGGCAGGACGACGTAGTCGGCGAGCGGGGTGGCGATGCGGCGCGGCTCGCCGGCCAGGTGGAGGGCGACGACGGCCTGCTCGTGGTAGTAGTGGGGGCGCACCCGGGCGTCGAGGGCGGCGCAGAAAAACTCCAGCCGGTCCCAGTCCAGCGTCTCGGAGCGAAGACCGAGGATGCCGGTGTTGATTCGGGAGGGCACGGGGCGGCCCGCGATGCTCTCCATGTCGCGGGCGGAGCAGCCGTAGGCGTCGCCCACGTCGGTCATGTGGAGAGGGATCGACGGGGCCCGCAGCCAGTCGATCAGCAGGTCGGGGCGTCGAAGGCAGAGCTGGTCGGAGTCGAGGAAGAGGTTCCAGCCCGAGGCTCCGGCGTGGACGTCGAGTAGCTTGCGGAAGAGGACGAGCGAGTCGCGGCGGGCCCGGAGGCGGGGGTAGCGCGAGACGGGCAGGAAATGGTCCAGCTTTTCCGTCGCTTCCCGGTCGGAGACGACGACGGCTCCGGGGGCCATGCGCAGGAGCCCGTCGAGGGCGGCCCCGCCGAGGGTGCCGTCGTCGTGGAGCATGGGCTTGATCGACAAGTGAGGTGCGAGCGATGCGAGGAGGAAGCCGGTCTGATGCCAGAAGCGCGCGCCGGTGAGAAAATGCACGACGGGGGAATCATGGACCGGGGCGGGCAGGGCGGGGAGGCGGCGGGCGGCCTCCATCATCTCCAGCCGGCCGGCCTCGGTGAGCCGGCGCTGGCGCGGGCCGCCTTCCAGAACGAGGTCGCGGAGGAGAGACGCCGGGCGGTGGTAAGCCACGTAGAGCAAGTAGCCCGGGGTCAGCCGGAACGCGGGCGCGGAGGGGCCGGGGAGTTTCATGCGACGAGGCGCCACGCGTGGCGGCGATACCACTGTTTCGATTCGGCGACGTAGTGGTGCATGACGGCGGTGGGGGCGCGGGACTCGGCCCTGTCCGGCAGCAGGCGGTAGTCGGAGGCGTCGAGTATCCGGTGCGGAGCGCGGGCGAACAGCAGGGCGGCGAGGGCCTGGCAGAGGTTGTATTTCAATCCCTCGGTCTCGGTGAGCACGCGGATCCAGCCCTCGATCTCGTCCCAGTCGAGGTCGCGGCCGGCGAGGCCGAAGACGCCGATGTTCACCGCGGAGGGGATCGGGGCGCCGGCGAGCGAGCGGAGCAGGGCGGGCGAGTAGCCGTAGGCGTCCTTGATGTCGCGCATGGCGAGCAGGCCGGAGGGGGCGGCCAGCCAGTCGATCATCTCGGCGGGCGGGCGGAAAAAGAGCATGTCCGAGTCGAGCAGGAGCTGGGGCGCGTCGCAGAGGGAGAAGACATCGGTCAGTTTCCGGACGATGGGCTTCTGCTGGCGGTAGTAGTGGATGAGCGGATACCGGGAGGGCGGGAGGCGGGCGGGGATGCGCGCCTCGATCTCGGCGTCGTCGACGATCTCGGCCCCGGGAAGGAGCCGGCGCAGGAGCGCGGCGCGGCGGGCGGAAAGCGTGCCGTCGCCCAGGACGCGGATCGGGGGCGGCGAGGGGAGGAGGCGGAGGAGGGAGCGGGCGCAGAACAGGGTCTCGTGCCAGTAGCGTTCGCCGGTGAGGAAAACGACGGTCGCGGCGAGGTCGCGGCGGGGCTGGCGGGTCTCGACGGGCAGGCGGGGCGCGGCGCGGCGCATGGCGAACTCGCCCCATCGCTCCGCCAGATAGGGGGCGGCGCCGGCGGCGCGCATCGCGTCGAGCCGGGCGCGGGGATTATGATAGAGCCGCAGAAGGAGCCGGCCGGCGATGGATCCGCGCGGACGCGATCCGGCGAGGTGCGGAGGAGGGGCTGGCGGGGGGCGGGTCATGTCCGGGGTGGCGGGTTCGAGCGAATGAGGGCGGCGAGGCCGGCGGGGCTCAAGGTGCGTATCGCGGCGTAGGATTTGTTGCGAAAGCATCGCAGCAGCCAGGCGGCGGGAAGCGCGCCGACGACGGAGGCCAGCCGTTGAAACGAGGGCGTGCCGACGGGGGCGACGCGATGATCGCGACCCGCGCGCCATGCGCGAAGGAAACGGCGCTGGAGGGCGATCGGCATCCCCCGGGGGTGGCGGCGCCAGGCTTCGAAGGCGTTGGCGGACACGCGGGCGCGGGCCTCGGCGCGGAGCGGGCCCTCGGGGGTGTCGGCGAGAAACTGTTCCATTACGCACAGGGAGGCCACGCAGAGGCGCTCCCAGTGGTCGGTGATGCGGCCGCGGTCGTGCCGTCCGACGATGGCATGGGGGCCGGGAAGGCGGCGCACGCGGGCGGGCCGGACCGAGGCCTTGTGATAAAACCAGATCTCGGCGACGGGGTTGAAGGCGGGCGAGGGCGGGTAGCCGGGAGCCGCCACGATCTCGCGGAGGTAGGCGGCGTCGAAGACCGGGCTGTGGGGGCCGGGGCGGACCTGGAGAAAGAAGTCCGGGGCGTCGGAGGCGTCGGCCAGCGGCTCGTCCGGCGTGATCGGTCCGAGCGGAGCGCCGTCGGGGCCGAAATTGACGCCGGCGTGGTCGGTGTAGGTGACGTCCCAGTCGCCGGAGCGCATGGCCTCGACGTGCATGCGTAGTTTTTCCGGGGATACGAAGTCGTCGGAGTCGAGAAAGAGCACGAGGCGGCCGGTGGCGGCATCCAAGCCGGCGAGGCGGGCGAAGAGCAGGCCGCGGTTGGGCTGGCGGACGAGTTTGTCCACGGAGAGGCCGAGACGGGCGAGGTCGTCGGCGAGCGGCGTGGCGGAACCGTCGTCCACCGCGACGATTTCCACGCGCAGGCCGGCGGAGGCGGCGCGGACGGAGGCGAGCGTGTGGCGGATGAGCTCGCCGCGGTTGTAGACGGGGATGATGACGGAAAGGTCGGGCGTGCTCATCGGCGGGGTGGGCGCCTGTCGGCGAAAATGTCGGCGCGGCCTTCGAAGATGCCGCAGGCGCCGGACCAGGCGATGCGCGGGAGCGGGCCGCGCCAGGCGCGGTGGACGAACCAGGCCCGGAGCTTGCGCAGGGGCACGGTGGCGGGGCGGACGGGCGGCCAGGGGTTGATGCCATGGCGGGCGAGGAGGCGGACCCAGGAGCGGCTGGATTCGCGGTTGAGCCGCGCGAGATAGCCGGGGAGCAGGCGGCCGGCGGGGATGAGGTGTTCGATAAACAGTTCGGGCGAGTAGCCGGTGGCCCAGCCGTGGCGCCGGCCGACCAGCACGATCTCGCAATCGCCGCCGGAGGAGAGGCTGCCGCCTTGGCGATCGGTGATGACCGCGCCGGACTGCGCGGAGAGATGTTCCGCGTAGGAGCGGGCGACTTCCCGGCGGAGGACCATGCCGCCGCCCACGGGGGCGTAAGCGGGGTAGGCTTCGGGGCGGTGCGCGGCGGGCGTGATTTTTTCCGCGTCGCCGAAATCCTGACAGCCGAGGGAGACGCCGCAGGCCTCGAACCAAGGCGGGGGCGGGGCCGCGAAGACGGGGCGGACGCGGCCGCCGAAGGTGCCCGCCTCCGGATGCCGCGCGGCGAAGTCGAGGGCGCGTTCCAAAAAATCCGGCCGGGGCAGGTTGTCGTCATCGAGCATGACGATGAGCGGACGCGTGGCGCGGGCGAAGCCGGCCAGGCGGGCGTAGGTGAGGCCCGGACGTGGCTCGCGAACGACGAGGGCGGGGACGCCGAGGGAGGCGAGCGAAGCGAGATCGGGCGAGAGCGGCTCGCGGCTGGCGTTGTCCACGATGAAGACCTCCCAGCGCGCGGGAGACAGGGTCTGGCGGGCGAGGGCGGCCACGAGGCCGGGCAGCAACTCGGGCCGCGGATTGCAGGTCGGGATGATGACGGTGATGCCGTCGGAGGGGCTGGCGGTCATTGGGCCTGTGGAGGTATCAGAAGCCGGCATGAGCGGCCCGGATGGCGGCGCGGAGGCAGGAGCGCAGATCGTCCGGGTTGAGGTGAAAATTGGCGTGATAGGTGCGCGGTTGGCCGGCGAGGGGGGAGCCTTGGACGAGGTGGAGGGTGACGCCGCCTCCTCCGGCGAGCGTGAGATTATAAGGCAGGGGAGGGCAGTCGGAGGGGAAAATAGCGACGAGCGCGGCGCCGGCGGGGGCGAACGCGGCGTTGGCGAGATTGGAACCGTCCACGCCGGCCA